>JBCCFC010000004.1:0-32371 GCA_039029935.1 Chloroflexota bacterium | reverse complement strand
CCGTATTTTACCATTGAGGGATTTAAGCAGGCTAGTGGTATGGACAACGCTCACAGTGTGTGTACCCTTTTGCATCGCTGGTCAAAAGCGGGTCATATCTTACCGCTCAAAAAAGGTGTGTATATGACTCGCCAGTTTTATCATCAGCATCGACAAGACGCTGATTTCTCTGCTGCCGTGAGTGCCATTCTTCTACCACAATCCTATATCTCGTTAGACTATATTTTGCAGGCGCATAACCTGCTGACCGAAGTTACCTATCCCATCACCTGCGTCACGCTGCATAATACGCGTACAATTAACAATGAGCTAGGTACATTCTGGTATCGTCATCTGAAGGTGGATATTTATTCTGGTTTTACCATAAAGGAATATCGTTATATTCGCTTTGCCCGCGCCTCCCTAGCGAAAGCACTATTCGACTTTTTATATTTGCGCCCCATTCCACAACACTACCGATCTCGAAAGGTTGACTTAGCCGAAGAGTTGCGTCTTAATCTGGAAGAGCTAGACAATGATGATTGGGATGAACTTCGGCATTATGTGGAGATAAGTAAATCGCCGAAAATGCAATCAATTCTTGACAATTTTCGGAGTCATTCATGGCAACATTGATCCAATCGCTTGAGTACACACTCAATAATGCTGACCCAAATCTTGCGCCGGAAACAAAGCGGATTTTGCTCAAAACTGCACTACAAAGCTATGTGCTTGATTTTTTATACAACCACCCACATTATCGCCAACTGAATTTTTACGGCGGAACTTGTCTACAAGTCGTCTATAGCCTTAATCGGCTTTCTGAAGACTTGGACCTCGATAATGGTCCTGGTATAGACCTATCATCGTTACCAGATGACTTATGGACCCTCTTTCAAAAGACGTATGGACATAGTGATACAACAGTGAAGACGCAACAAGGCAAACAGGGCGTACTCCGAATTACACTCAAACTTCCAGTATTAAATGCACTTGGGCTTTCACCACACCGTAGAGAATCGCTTCATCTAAAAGTTGAGACAAGCCATCATCAACAGGTCGCTATCATCCAACATACACCCGTGTTTTATCATGGTCGCAGTTTTGTCCCAAGCCACTTCTCTTTGGAGACGATGATGGCTGGTAAAATATTAGCCTGCTTGGAGCGTAACTTTCAACGTGGCAGAACAGGTGCGTTTATCAAGGGACGCGATTTTTATGACCTTTTATGGTTTATGCAACAAGGAATTCAGCCGTTGGAAGAAAAGTTAGCAGTGGATGGCTCAACTCCCTACACCATACAGTCCGCGATGGATTTGCTTGCTGATAAAATAGCAAAAATTCAAACGGCTGATCTGGCCGTTGATTTGCTGCCGATGTTTGAATCGCGGATTTTTATTGAGACTTGGTTGGAACACTTTCATGTAAATTTTGAGCGATTTTCAACGATTTACAAGAGCCGTTAAATAGCATTCGCTCGGTCTAATGCTACCTACCGCCATCAGCATCGAATTGCATCAGAGGACACGAGATATGGTAAGATGAGCATATCATAAGATTCGCGGGAATGTTGTCATAGAATAAAGGAGGCGCATCACCTATGACCAAAAATGAAGATCGAACACTCGTCAGCTTTGATTGGGCGATGAAACATATCCTCCGTGACAAAGCCAACTTTGATGTCCTAGAAGGGTTTCTTTCGGCGTTGCTCAAAGAGGATATTACGGTCACAGGGCTTCTTGAAAGTGAAGGCAACCAACAGAGTTCTTCGGATAAATTCAATCGCGTTGATTTGATGGTGGAAGACGCAAACGGCGTCGGGATGATTATTGAGATCCAATATAGCTATTTTAGTAGCTATTTGAAACGAATCCTTTGGGGTGCGGCCAAACTGATTGCAGAAAGCCTCGAATTGGGGGATGATTACAACAAAGTCCAGAAGGTCATCTCAATCAGCATACTTTATTTTCCTTTTAGCGATGTTGGTGACGATAAAAGAGATGCCGAAGATGATGATTATGTCTATTATGGTGGTACCGAATTCTATGGTCTTCACACAGGGCGGCGTCTATCTGTGCGTCAAGATACCTTGAGGCGCGATATTAAAAAGAAGGGACGAGAAGTAGAGAAGCAAACGTTACCCGAAGAGGATGATTGGGGGCGTCAGTCGGTCCAGCGCGAACACAATATCTTCCCAGAGTTTTACTTGATTGAGATTGATCGGTTCCCGAGCGAAATCAAAGATGCCTTGGATGAATGGATCTACTTTTTTAAGCACTCGGAGATTCCGGATGATTTCAAGTCCGAGCATATTGAAGCGGCACGGGACAAATTAAGAGTGATGAAGATGCCCCCTGATGAGAAGAAAGCCTATGAACGGTTCTGGATCGCAAGGGCTATTTACCGCGATGAAATTGAATCGGCGAAGAGTGATGGTCGAGAAGAAGGGCGTGCGGAAGGGCGAGAGGAAGGTCATGTTTTGGGGCGCAAGGAAGGACTAGAGGAAGGACGAGAGGAAGGCCAGCGCAAAAAGCAAGAGGAAATCGCTCGTCAGATGCTTGCCCATGATGAACCGATTGATAAAGTTATGCTCTATAGCGGTTTGAGTGCGGAGGAAATCGCAAAGCTGGTATAATCGACAGGTCAACACAACACACAGTCATTGCAGCCCACTTTGCCCATTGGAATTGTTTGGAACGTCTCCAAGGAGCAAAGTCGTTAGGATACCATGATGGACGAAACAACCTATCTGAATTTTGATTTGCTGATTGAGCAGACGGCAGATGCATATCGCGCACGGGTGTTAAATTCACCCGCAGGACAGGCCAGCCTCACCTTTATTCCACCCTTCTTCTCATCCGACCTTGAGGAGGTCCTGACCTCGGAGAATCTCTTTAGCTTTGACACCAAATTTTTTGGCGAGCAACTTTATCAGAGCATCTTTGTTGATGACATCCGCAATTGTCTCCTACGCAGCCAAGATATTGCACAGAGCCAATCTGTTGGGTTGCGTATCCGTCTCCGTCTTGCCGATGCACCAGATATCTTTGACCTGCCTTGGGAATATCTGCATGATCCAACACGGAACCGCTTTTTGGCTCTCTCAGAGAAAACACCCATTGTGCGTTATCTTGAACTGCCCGAAACTGAGCAGCCGCTAGCCGTTGAACGTCCACTGAGAATGCTTGTGATTGTTGCCAATCCAACCAATTTAGCGTTATTGGATGCGAAACAGGAATGGGAGAAACTCAAAGAGTCTCTCCAAGATTTGGAAGCAGGTGGGCATATTATTTTAGACCTGCTTGAAAATGCCACGTTGCCTGAACTGCAGCAGCGACTACGCCAACACGACTATCACATCCTTCACTTTATCGGTCATGGCATTTTTGACCCCGAATTGCAAGAGGGCGGATTGATTTTGGAGGACATCAATGGCGAAGCACGCTTAGCAACCGCAGACGTGCTGGGTACACTGCTCCATGACCATAGATCGCTACGCGTCGTCTTTCTCAACGCCTGTCAAGGTGCGCGCAGCACAGGACAAAACCCATTTGCTGGCACAGCGCAGAGCTTGGTGCAACAGGGCTT
This sequence comes from Chloroflexota bacterium, assembly GCA_039029935.1. Classification (GTDB taxonomy): domain Bacteria; phylum Chloroflexota; class Anaerolineae; order Caldilineales; family Caldilineaceae. The sequence goes on along the minus strand of JBCCFC010000004.1, from coordinate 28,804 downwards.
GCCCAGCGTCATTGCCATGCAGTTTGAGGTTTCCGATGACGCGGCCATTGCACTTGTCCATGAATTCTATCGTGCGTTGACTGATGGCTATCCGGTCGATGCGGCTGTGTCCGAGGCGCGTAAGGCCATCTATGCACTGGGTAATGATATTGAGTGGGGAACCCCTGTCCTCTTTATGCGTGCGCCCGATGGCAAACTCTTTGATATTGAAGGCTTTGGCAAGGATGAGGATAGCCCAGCGGCAGGACAACCGCCCTTTAAGGGGTTGGAATATTTTAACGAGGACGATGCCGAACGCTTCTTTGGGCGTGAAAATTTGACCGCTGGCTTGATGGACCGCCTGCGAGAACATCGTTTTTTGGGCGTTATTGGGGCATCTGGCAGTGGTAAATCATCGCTTATCCGTGCAGGATTACTACCCATTTTGCGCAAGGGCGAAATCATCGAAATCGAGCCATATGAGCATGAGTTGGCTGATTCTGATGACGCCCACAAGCAACGGATTACCATCACGCCACCCAACGACAGTGAGAGCTGGCCCATTTACAAACTCATGCCCAAAGCCTACCCATTAGAGTCATTGGCTGCCGCTCTGACACAGGATGAGGAATCTATTTCGGCCATCCAAGTCCTGACAATTGATTTAGCCAGGGACCCACAGGCACTTCACCTCTATGCACAGCGTCTTGTCCAGCGACACAACACCAGCCATATCCTGATCTTTATTGACCAATTTGAGGAGATTTTTACCCTAAGCCAAAATCAAGAAGATGTCTCCGCCTTTTTGGACAACCTGATCTTTGCGACCGAAGTTGAAGGGGGACCTGTTCATGTACTGACGACGCTCCGTGCTGGGTTTTATGACCAATGTGCCCAGTTTGACAATCTACGTCAAACCCTATCAAGACATCAAGAGTTTATTGGGGCGATGAGCCGTGATGAACTCTATCGCTCGATTGTAGAGCCAGCCCGCCAAGGTGGTTGGGAATTTGAACATGGACTGGTTAATCAAATCCTGCGTGATGTCGGTGATGAACCCGGTGCATTGCCGCTCCTATCACATGCGCTGCTCGAAACATGGCAAAATCGGCGGGGGCGGCTGATGACCTTTGCGGGCTATCAGCGGGCAGGTGGGGTGAAAGGTGCCATTGCCAAAACCGCGGAGACGACCTACATGCAGATATTAACCCCTGAGCAACAAAAGTTTGCCCGACGTGTTTTTATTGCCCTCACCAATCTAGGTGAAGATGGGCAGGATAGTCGACGGCGAGCCTTAATTGACGAAGAATTGGTGCGTCGTGCTGAGGATGAATCCAGTGTATTTCAGGTTTTGAGCATATTGGTCAATGCTCGCCTCATCATTGTTGGCGATGAAACCGCCGAAGTGGCTCATGAGGCCATTATTCGTGAATGGCCGCGACTGCGTCAATGGCTGGACGAAAGTCGCGAAGCCCTGCAAATTCATCGCCGTTTGGGTGAAGCGGCACAGGAGTGGATTGCTTCGCATAAAGATGTGGGTCTGCTCTATCGCGGTGGACGACTGGCAAGCGCATTGGAGTGGGTAGAAAGCCATGCCAACGATCTAAGTACGCTGGAAGAGACATTCCTAAATGAAAGCCGCAAATCGGCTGAAGCGGTTGTGCGCGAGCGTGAAGAGGCTCGTCAGAGGCAATTGGCGCAAGCACAGGCGTTGGCCGAAGCTGCGGAAGCGCAAGCCTTGGCCGAGGAACAGCGCGCATTGGAGTCAGAAAAGCGCGAAGAGGTTCAGAAGGTATCATTGAACCGTCAGCGCATGGCGTTAGTTGCCGTCAGCGCATTGGTGGTCGTCTGTTTGTTAATTGCAGGGATTGTCTATTCTCAAGGGCAGACTCTTCAGAACCAGAACCAAACAATTAACGAGCAAAATAACCAGCTTACCGAAAGAGGGCAAGAGCTACAGAGTGCGCTGCGGGTGGCACAGCGCGAGAAAGCCCGAGCAGAGAAAAAGACACAGCTTGCCGAGGATGAAACCCAACGCGCCGATCTCGCATTAAACGGCTCACGAGCCAGCCGTCTGGTCTCAGTTGTAGACACAACGATGAATGCCAATTTGCCCCAACGGAGCGTTTTGCTGGCTTTACATGCTGTTCACGAAACAAACCCGCCTCAACCCGATGCACAACAAGCGTTGCGCAATGCCCTCGCGTCTATCGGTGGGTTCTCCACATTTGGTACGCACGAGGCGGAGTTGATTGCCATGACCATTAGCCCTGATGCCCAGTGGATGGTGACTGTCGGTGAGGATGAGGAGATGCATCTATGGCCGCTACAAAATCAAATGCCGACAAGAAAATATATCAGGATTCCTGCAAAGGGCAACCGCGACATGGACATCATGATCAGCCCTAATGGTCGCTGGTTAGCCATTGGTAGCGAGAACACTGTCTTAGTTTGGGACCTTGTTCGCATTACAGCCGTTCTTCATGATCCAGCGACAGATTTAGACCAGCTTCTAAATGATGCCGATACACCGCTCACAAAAATCTATGGGGCAAAAGATGGCGCGGTCCCTACGTATTTACTACCCTATAGATTTCAGAAACACGCCAGTGAGCTGAATGTGATTGCCTTTAGCCCGGACAGCCAGTGGTTGGCCTCTGGCGACAAGGCAGGCGTCACCTATCTATGGCAACTGACCAATCAGCTATCAACAGATGATGCTACCGCTGAAACCCCCGCTGAAACCCCTGCTGAAACCCCTGCCGAAACCATCACTGAAACCACTGTAGCAGTAGAGACACAAAACAACGACATGGCGCAGGCTGTAGATGAGACTGTAAACGAACAAAGCCAAGTGCCGCAAAACTTTACGCCTTTCCCCTTGCAAACGTATCTATTAGAAGAACACACACAGGTGGTCTGGACACTACAATTTAGTCCGGATAGCCGCTGGCTTTTCTCTGGTGGTGGAGACGCAATGATTTATCAGTGGGCGATTGCACCGCTGAAAATTGACACCGCCACATCGAATCAGGCAGAAAACACAATGACAGTTCCAAGCTTGGAACTACCTGCTATTCAGCCCCATACCCACTTTCAGGGTCATTTGGCCCCTGTCTATGCGTTGGCCGTAACAGCCGACCAGCAATGGTTAGTATCCGGTGGGGATGATAACACAGTCCGAATTTGGCCGTTACAACTCGATATAGCGTTCAATAATAGAGAGAGAATTGATGGTTCGGGTCTGGCGTCTATAGACCCTGTAGACACTGATGCGGAGATTTCACCGATAGAGACAAAGGTGATCAGCAGTTCTCTTGTATTTGATGAACATGAAGATGATGTCACAAAAATCAAAATCAGTCCAAATCAACGATGGTTGGCAGCGGGTAGTTGGAATGCCAAAGTGATTCTGCGCGATATTTCCTATCTTAGAGAAATTGGCTCAAGCATGGAGAATCGAGATGGCATCGTTAACCTTGGTCCCTTAGTTGCACTCGCACAGAGCGAGATCAGCAAAAATCCGATTGTGTTAGAGGGGCACACCGAATATATTCAGGATATGCTTTTCACCCCTGATAATCGTTTCTTATTCACATCAAGCAAAGATAACACTGTGCGCCGGTGGTCTTTGGACGCGACAGCCCCGGACAAAACAGCCGTCACCATGCGTGGACATGACAATATTGTTCGGAATATAGTACTGGCAGAGAATGGTCGCTGGATATTTACCGCTGGGGATAACAGTGTTCGCGTCTGGAATATGATGGCGGTTGACCAACCTGTTGAACCCAGGGTCTTTCATCGACATACAGGTTGGGTGAATACACTGGCAGTCAGCAATGATGGCAGATGGATGGCGACAGGTAGCGACGACATGACGGTTTTGCTGTGGGATTTAACCCACATAGACCCAACTGCCACACCAGTTGTGTTGTCGGGGCATGAGGATATTGTTTTTGATATCGCCTTTAGCCCCGATAGTCGCTGGCTCGCCTCGGCCAGTTGGGACGGGACGGCCAGAGTTTGGGACGTATCGACGGCTGACCCCAACCAACATGGGCTGATTTTGGTGGGGCATACGAATAGACTACGTGCGCTAGTGTTTAGCCCTGACAGCGGGTGGTTGGCAACGGCATCCACCGATAAAACCGCCCGTCTCTGGCCCCTCAACGAGTTGGTTGGTGATCAGGCGATTGATGGATTGATTTCGACCAACCAGTCTATCGTATTAGAAGGACATCAGGACATCTTACGCACCATTGATATTAGCCCCGATGGTCGCTGGGTAGCAACAGGTAGTGATGACCACAGTGTCCGTGTCTGGCCCTTACGTTCTTGGTCAGAGCAAGTCCGAGCGCAACAGTCGCCTGCTGGGAATGCGGCACAAAATGATCTTGATACATCCGATGTATTTGTCTTGACAGCGCATACGGAACCTATTCGTGTGGTCAAATTCAGCCCTGATGGACGCTGGTTGGTGACGGCTGGCGATGACAGACTGGCGCAACTGTGGGATGTTTCCGGTGATAGCGGTCCAATCCGGATTGAGGGGGCGATGCGTCCCCACAACGATATTATCGTATCCGCTGCGTTTAGCCATGATAGCACCAAGTTGGCAACAGGTGGTGGCGCAGAGGACAAGACCATTCTGCTGTGGACGTTGACTGAAACGGGGACCGAGGCGTTACCGTTGGTGCTGGAAGGGCATCAGGGGCTAATTACCAGCCTGGATTTCCGCGTCGATGGACGATGGCTTGCGAGTGGGAGCTATGATGACACGATGATTCTTTGGCCTCTAGGTCGGATGGAAAAGAGCGCCAATGTCGCTGGTAATGCGCTGAACAACAACGTAACCCCTATTATTTTAACGGGACATAAAGAAAATCTTGAAGATGTTCGGTTTAGTGCAGATGATCGCTGGCTATTTACGGCGAGCCGTGACAAAACAGCTCGTATGTGGACCCTGAATCTATCGGATGTGATCAAAAAAGCCTGTCAAATTACGGGGAGAAATATTAATTGGCCGGAGTGGCAAGCCTATCTGTCTCACAACGAGAACTACCCTCGAATTTGCCCAGAGTATCCGGCGCATTACACAATCGCTGATACCTATGAAAAGGCATGGGAAAATACTATCAAAGCTGGCAATCGACATGAGCTGGTTAAACTCCTGCAGAGAGCACGCCTCGTTCTCCAACAGGACATTGAGCCACGCAACATGTTGCAGTTGTTGACAAACAATGTCATCGAGAATGGCAGGAAAGAGGCTTTAAACGAGAATATCAACGGCGCAGTCGAATGGATGGAAAAGGCAATTGCATTGATGCCAGAGTTGGCTGAAGAGCCAAATCACTTTGACCCTGTACAAGAGGCCAGTGATTATGCCGCGATTGCGGCCATCGAAACAGGCAAAACAAAGGCGGCACAAGGTGCGGTTAATGAGGCTATCGCCGCGTTTACTCGTGCCAAAGCACTTGACCCAACACTCGATTTAACAGCTGAATTTGATGCCGCCCGTTTCGCAGCGAGACAGCTATTGGTGGATGGTATCTCGCTCTGCCGCTATGGTATTTTTTGGGGGTATGTTGATGAGCTAATCGCGGTCTGTGAACGCACCGTCGAAACAGATCCAGCCAACCCTTGGTCCTTTGATAGTCGTGGATTGGCGCGGGCCTTAAGCGGTGATCTGACAGGGGCAATGGACGATTTTTATACCTTTATCGAGTTGACTCAAGATAATAAACTCTACCCGTCGGACCCCTATGACACCTATCGTCAAAAACGAACCACATGGATCGCAGCACTCAGCAAGAATGAAAATCCTTTTGATGTCGCAACACTTGAGGAGATTCGGGCGGAAGAGCCATAGTGTGATAGTGTGAGGGTGTGATAGTGTGAGGGTGTAATAGTGTGATAGTGTGAGGGTGTGATAGTGTGAGGGTGTGAGGGTGTAACCAACATAGATAATGTTATTCATTCATCACTCATCACTCATCACTCATCACTCTCAACTAAATCAGCTTAAAAAAATTCTCCAACAATCGTCTGCCATCCAGATGCGCCTCATCATATGCCTCTGGGTGAAATTGTGTGCCAAAGAGTGGTAGCTTTTGGTGTGCCATCAGTTGGATAGGCGTAATGTCAGTCTCGGCAAAGACATCAAAGCCAGCAGGACAGCCTTTGATCTCCCAATAATGCGCCTCAAAAAAATACATGTCGTCGTCTAGTCCAGCGAGCAGTGGATGTGATGCTGTTTTACGGATAGGTGTAAACCCCCACTCCGATGTTCGTGCTTTCCACGAATCATCATCCATGTTGCCCTGTTCATCGGCAACGATGGCACTGGCCTCTACACCATGCGTTTCGGCCATCATCTGGAACCCACCACAGAACCCAATGGTTGGCTGGGCTGGTTCACGGAAGATGGCGCGTAACCCTGCAAGGTCCTCTTCGCTATAGTGTTGAAATTCAGTCATGTTTCCGCTAACCAAAACCGCACGAGCATTGACTTCACGCAAAACATTGGGGTTGGCGCGCTCATAGCGCAACAACAGACAGTGGTCGCCGCTAATCTCTTCTAGCCGATACTTCGTTTTAAGCCGTCTTGCCAAATGTTCTTCCCATTTATCCGGGTGTTGCTGGACGCGCTCATGTTCAATATCGATGAAAACAATCATTTTTCTCTCTTTCGCTATTTATTCATCATCTATCACCCATCACAACTGATAAAATATCCGCGCATTCTCATCCAAAATTCTCTGCTCCAAGGCATCTGGCAATCCAATATCAAAAATAAATCGAGGATCATCAGCATGCCAATGCGGATAATCGCTGGCATACATCAGCAGGTCTTCCGAATCCAGTTGCTCGATGATTTCACAGAGATAGTCTGGCTCGTGCGGTGCGTCAATCGGCTGTGTGGTCAGGCGGATATGCTTGTGAATGTACTCGGAGGGTGGTTGCTTGACCCAAGGGATGTTGTGACGGAGGCCACGCCACTCTTTGTCGAGCCGCCACATCAACGATGGCATCCACGTAAAGCCACCTTCGATGAGGGCGACACGTAGGTCAGGGAAACGGTCAAAGCTGCCCTCGACAATAAGGCTCATGACCTGTGATTGGAAGACTTGGCTCATGCCTGCGTACTCTTCGATGAAGGTGGAGGGCCAGCCGCTCGGTGTGGAGGGATGACCAGGTGCGCCGCCGTAGTGGATGCCGACAGCGAGGTCGTGACGGGTTGCGGCGGCGTAGATGGGATCATGGATGCGGTTGCCGTAGGGGAGCAGTGAGCGCACAGGAAGCATGACCTGCACAAAGCCGGGGTGGTCGCCCCAGCGGTCAATCTCCTTGGCGGCTAACTCGGCGTTTTGGCTGGGGATGACGATGGAGGCGCGCAAACGTGGTTCTGGCTCCAGCCAATGCTCCACTTGCCAGCGGTTGACGGCGGTGGCCAGTGCTGCGGCCAAGTCAGGATGATGCACGGCAGGGACACGGTAGCTACAAGTAAGGATGCCATAGTCAACAGTCCCAGTATCTAGTATCTGATCCAACACCTGCGTTTGGATCTGCGCCAGCGTACTTGCCGGACGCGTTTGACTTTCCGCAGCGACCGTGCGTACTGAGGGACTGGCTGTAATCGGTGCATTGGCAGGATAGTCGTTGGCATCTGGCCCCACAAAGGCCGACTCATTGATGTAATCACACCAGTAGTCGGGCAGATAAGGCAGCAGAGCGTCTAGTGATGGTAATTCGTTGTGAATGTCGCAATCGATCATGTTTGTTCTCTGGTAATCGGTAGATCGGGTAATCCGTAGATCAGTATTCGGTATTCAGTAGCCGACTCACTGACCTACTGACCTACTGAATACTGACCTACTGAATACTGACCTACTCACCTACTGAATACTGACCTACTGAATACTGACCTACTCACCCAAAACACCGCGCAGAGCCGCAATCAAATCCCCCTGCGGTGCGTCGTCCAAGGTGTAGACCTTGTTGTTGAGTGCGCTCATGTACATCTTCAGCACGATGTTGAAGTCTTGCAAGGCAGCGTCTAAGTTCAGCGCGTGAACGGCGTTGTCATCTTCCATCCAATCAAACATGGCCTCGGTCATGGCCGCTTGCCCCATCACATCCTCTTCTGGATAGCTATGCTCGCCACGTTCATAGACACCGTTGATGTTGGTTTCCCAGCCCCACATGGTCCAATGCACAAAGCCATGTGTGCCATAGGCTGCGACCTGTTTGTGAACATTGACGCGTTCATCACTAGGCAGCACATAGGGTGCATTGGTGCCACAACGGAGCATGGCACTCACATTATCCTCAAAAACGACACTGCCCAGACATTGGTCGGGGGCATAGTGACGACCTCGACTCTCGCCCAGTCCTCGTGCGCCAGAGACCTGCCCCATGATGGAGACGGGTTTGCCTGCTGGATGGAAGGCGGCGATGCCTTGGAGCGTGTGTGTACCTTGATAGGCCAAGTTCATGCGCGCACTGGCGTCTATAAAGCGCAGTTCACCAATCTTACCTTCTTTGACCATCTCTTGTAGTTTGAATCGGCGTGGATGGTAGTGTAGTTGGTGGTTGATGGCGATTTTGACCTTGCTGTTCTGGGCAAATTCATGAATCGCCAGATAATCCTCGCCCTGAATCGCCAATGGTTTTTCGACAATGATGGATGGCACACCCGTCTCTTCGGCAGCCTCAAATATCTCTAGGCGCACATCAGGTGGTGTGTTGACATGCACCAAGTCTGGCTTTTCCTTCTCAAACATCTCACGGTAATCCGTGTAACGTGCATCAACGCCATAGCGATCCCCAAAGGCGTCCAAATTTTCACGGTTACGTGTGGAGATGCAGGCGAGTTGTCCCCGTTTGATAATGCCCTTTTCATAGGGTTCGGCGTGACCGTTGGCGCGTCCACCACTGACCGCCACAATTGCACATTTATACATTGTTTTTTCCTTTCTATGAGTAGATCTCCCTCCAGGAAGAAGGAATGAAAGTTTTTATTCCTTCTTCCTGGAAGGGTAATGTCATATTATCCCCAAGGCTTTAACATCACCTTTGAACATTGCCCCGTCAACTGCAGTTCAAAGGCATCCTGAATATTGTCAATATCAAATCGGTGGCTGATAAAGCTATCCAGTTTTTCGGTGTTGTTGGCGATGACATGCATGATGTCCGGCGTGTATTTGATGTTATAGTGCCATGAGCCATGCAGATGAAGCCCTTTGCGGATCATGTCGTTGCTGATGTAGAGCGGCGTTGAGTTGCCACCAGATTCACCGACAAAGGTGACCGTGCCTTGACGACGGGTGGCGTCGATACAGGTGCGGTGGGCAGCGGAGACACCGGAGCAGTCAATCGAATGGTCTACACCACGCCCATTTTCTGTGAGTGCCAAAATTTGGTCAAGTGCGTCCTCGTCCATTGGGTCGATGACGGCTTCTGCCCCTAACTCGATGGCTTTGGCCGCACGCCACTTGTTGGTGTCTACACCGATGACACGGCAACCCCGATAGCTGGCGTTGATGACACCACCCAGCCCGACAGGACCCAAGCCCGTGATGAGGACGGTATCAAGGACACCCGCGTTGACGCGCTGCAATGCCCCAAAAGTTGGTCCTAAACCACAGCAGGCCATTGCCCCGTGATCATAGGAGATGCCATCGGGGATGGGTACAAGCATCCAGTCTTGTTTGACCAGATATTGCCCCATCGTTGATGCGCCATAGGCTGAGCCATGAAATTCACCAAAATTGAAACTATCTTGACAGTGGATGTATTCACCTTCCAGACAACGTGGACATGTGCCGCAAGGCGTCTGTGGCATGACCACCACGCGGTCCCCTACCTTTACACGACATGGCTGCGCCACTTCCACTACCTCACCAGCGGCCTCATGTCCCAAAAAGTGGGTCTCATGCCCATGCTGAAAGGCTTTGTATTCGGTACACATGGGTGATGACATAATTTTGACAACCACCCAGTTTTCCTTGGCTTGGGGCTGGGGGACATCAATGACGGCTGCTTGTTTGTCGCCAGTAACGCTTGCAATTTTCATTGAGTATTTTCTCCTGATTTGTACTGTAAATAAAGACGATTAGCGTGGGGTAAATTATGCAACAGCAACCATTTTCCGTCAATTCGTCAAAATTTGGACTGTTCAAATAGAGTCTAAACAAAGTCGTAGACAACCAGAGGGTTCCCAACCTTGCGGTCGCCCTCGTATGGCAATGTAGGCGACTGCAGGAGTATGCCCTTACAATAATCATCCCACCGCATGGCGAATAGCCAAATTTACATGCCCCAAACAGTGATGTCGTGTCCTTGATACGTTTCAACACGTCTAAACACTTTCTTGCCCCATGATTTATCCGGTGTACGGTCAAAAATTACCAAGTGGCCTTTATCTGTGCCGCACCGATCCATGTATTGCCATGTTTGCTCAAGCCCCTTCTGAATATGTTTATCGAGTGTTTTTGGTTTCTTTCCCCGAAAGACCTTCAGCTCAAGAACCACCCGTTGTCTATCAACGTCATTCACAGGCCAATAAATCAGTAAATCGGTGCGTCCACGTCCCAACCCATATTCGCGTGAAATCATGCCCCCACCATTGACAATCCGTTGTAGATACGCCTGCATCAACAGATGGGGACCAGCCTCTTTATAGAGAAATCGTTCTACCCAAATCTCAGCATTTTCGCGATAGAATTGCTGGAAATCCGTCATCACCTTCTCCATATCCAGACGACCATCTGCCTGAATATAGGGTGCGGTTCTGATCATGCTTTCAAAGTTGGCTTCGGTGATTGTGGTCAATTGGCGCGGGATAATTTCACGATAGATGGGGTTGGCGATTTGTGGGCCTTCGGCTCTATTGCGGGTAATCAGCCCCAAGTCAACAAGATATTGCAAGTCATCTTCAAGCGCGGCGTCACCCAAATCAATGCCTTGTAGCATAGGATTGATGACCCGACGAACACGGTCTTCCCGCAATTTATCAGCAAGCTGGTCTAAATGCGTTTCACGGCGCCGAATGATACGCTCCTTTGCCAGAATCACCATCTCTTCTGTAATCGTCAGCGAACGGTCGCGCGCCTCTTTCATTCTATAGGTGACTTCATTGCCCAAGGCGTTGACCAGCCAAGGTTGTCCATTGGTTAAATGCCACACTTGTGCTAGTGCCGCATCAGTAAAGACCTGACTGGTCTCATCCGTGTGTTGCTGATAGAGCAAATGGACTTCTTCACGCGTGAAATTGTCCAAACGTAATGACTCAGCCTTAATGTTAAAGGCACTCCCGCCAGTAATGATGGTCTTTTCAAGGTCGGAGTGTATGCGGTAATCGCGTATATCACGCACACCACAAAGGATAATACTTTGTGGAAATTCTGTCGGACGCTTGTCATAGCCTGCACGTAATTGACGGAGGACAGAAATCAGCGTATCGCCAACCAATGAGTCAATTTCATCGATAAATAGGACCAATGGCAATTCACTGTTTTGTGTCCATTTTGTCAACAACATGTTCAATGCTGAAAATGCACCAAATTGGTTAACGATGGTGCCCCAATTGTCTTGAATAAATGTATCCTGAAGATACCTAATTGCGCGTTGTGACATCTCACCTACAATCGCCGGAATTGCGTTGTTGACATTCTCACGCGCAGCTTGGGCAATCTCAACATTCATATAGAGACAACGCACCTTCCCCTGTTTGTTCAAATAGTCAGTTAAGGCTAGAAGATAGCTTGTTTTCCCAACTTGCCTTGGTGCATGAAGGATAAAATATTTTTTACGATAAATTAAACGTTCAATCTCATCAAGGTCAAAACGACTCAGAGGTGGGATATGATAGTGGTCTTCGGCAATAATCGGACCAGCGGTGTTAAATTCTCTTTCCATATTTACTCCACAACACAAATAGTCTATGCCTGATAGACCATCCATCTGTTTCATCATGAACCAACGAACAATAATTCTGATTTTCTATATCATATCATAAAGTAGCGTTGTTTGCGACCTGCGCCTGATAATGACGGCGTACCCGTAGACCGTAAAAATTTCTTTCGTAAGTAAATAGGATGATAAAATTATTCGCGCAAACTGTTTTAGCCTGTTGTCGGGTTCGCATCGACAGATGGCATCACAGGCAAATCAGGATTGTACTCTTTACGCAAAAAAGCGAATGACTTTCCCAATAAAATGGAAAGTCATTCGCTTTTTTCAAAAGCACCTAGTGCATCACCCATGCTAAAAATTCAGGCTTCTACTCTAGAAGAAACCGAAAAACAAGACTGGGTGATGCATTAGTCAATTTTTCGGCTAGCGGTATATCTACGCATCCTGAATTGCTTGCCATACTTTTTCAGCTGTTAATGGCATGTCAAGCTGGCGTACACCCAAGTGAGAGAGTGCATCAATCACTGCGTTGACAATGGTTGGTGTCGAGCCAATTGTGGCTGCTTCACCGATACCCTTGACACCGAGTGGGTTAATGGGTGTTGGTGTGACCGTACGGTTGGTCTCAAAAACAGGGAAGTTGTCAGCACGAGGCAGCGTATAGTCCATAAGCGAGCCACTGACCAAGTTACCCGTTTCGTCATAGGCCGCGTTTTCGAGCAATGCTTGACCGATACCCTGTGCAATACCACCGTGTACCTGACCTTCGACCAAGAGTGGATTGATGACAACACCACAGTCATCGACAGACACATAGCGCTTAATTTCAATTTCACCCGTCGCCGCATCGACTTCCACAATGGCTGCATGTGCGCCAAATGGATAGCAGAATAGATTGGTTGCAAAATCGACATCCGCACTCAGATCACCTTTAAGGTCTTCTGGTAAGTTGTTGGTGCTGTGCTTCTGTGCGACATCGCGCCATGTCAACGCAACGCTGGGTGAACCCGCCACATGGAAAGAGCCATTTTCAACAACCACATCCTCGACCGCTGCTTCCAACATATGTGCGGCAATCGCCTTGGCCTTTTCACGCACAGAGGTGGCGTTGGTCATGACCGCGCTACCGCCGACAGGGGCGCTGCGGCTACCAAATGTACCAACACCACGCGGAACGACCGCTGTATCGCCATGCTTGACCGTAATATCTTCCATTGGCATTTGCAGTGCTTCCGCAGCAATCTGCGCCCATGCGGTCTGGTGGCCTTGTCCATGTGGTGATGAACCGCTCAATACCGTTGCCTTCCCTTCGTCGTCGATAAAGACACCACCCGCTTCCCAAGGACCAAAACCGCAAATTTCAACATAGGTCGCAAAACCGACACCCATGAGTTTGCCATTGCTGTTCGCTCGCTGTTCTGCTTGGGCTTTTCGTGCGTCTTCATAGCCGATGATGTCCAATGCCTTGGTCATGGCTCGGTCATATTCACCACTGTCATACTCCGCACCCATGGGTGTTGTGTATGGAAAGGCATCTGGCGCAACAAAGTTCTTACGGCGAACGTCTACTGGGTCCATGCCCAAATCATCGGCCAACGCATCCATCGCACGTTCAATAAAGAAGGCGGCTTCTGGACGACCTGCACCACGATATGGCTCATTCATGCCCTTGTTGGTCAGCACCGCATCCACCGAGCAGCGTGCATTGGGGATGTCATACACCCCTGTCATCATCATGGCCGTCAATGGTGGAATACCAGGCGTCACACGGCTATAGTAGGCGCCACAGTCTGCAATTAACTTGAGGTCTACCCCCGTTACCTTGCCTTCCTTGTCAGAGGCCAACTTCACAATGTTGATCTGGTCACGGCCATGACTGGTCGCAACAAAATCTTCGCTACGCGTCGCAACCCACTTGACAGGGCGTTGCAGTTTGCGTGACAAGAGTGGTACCAAAATTTCCTCTTGGAAGATGTTGGACTTTGCGCCAAACCCACCACCCACTTCGGGGGCAATGGCACGAATTTGGTCTGCCTCCACACCCAGCACGGGTGCACCTTCATCACGGATACTGTGTGGAATCTGCGTTGATGTCCAGATGGTCAGGTTGTCGTCATCGGCATTGTAATCGGCCAAGACCGCACGTGGCTCCATCGCGCTTGGAATCAAGCGTTGGTTGTGGATGCGTACTTCGGTTACATGCTCGGCATTGGCAAAGATATCGTCGATATCGCCGTTGACAGCATTCCAGCGGAAGGCCACATTTGTGCCTGCCTCATCATGCAAAATCGGTGCGCCTTCTTCCAGCGCCTTTTCTGGATCAACCACAGCATCCAGCGGATCATAGTCCACATAGATGGCCTCCATTGCATCTGCTGCCTGATACTTGGATTCTGCGACAACAACAGCAACCGGATCACCGACATGGCGCACTTTTCCGCTTGCCAATGGATAGCGTGGCAGGTCCTGTGCATCAGAATACGGTGCAGAGCCAGTTGGGATGACCATTGGCAGTGGTGCAGAAACTTGGTCGTTGATGTCATCGGCTGTGTAGACACCAATAACACCATCCATTGCTCCAGCCTCGCTAGTATCAATTGAATTGATGACCGCATGTGCATATGGGCTACGCAGAATCATCATGTAGGCCAGATTGTCTGGCTGAAAATCACCGACATATTTGCCCTGCCCCGTAATCAAATTGGGGTCTTCACGGCGCTTGACACGAACACCCATAAATTGTGGTGCGGCAGCAGTTTGTGTTGACATAGGTATTTTTCTCCTTTTTATCGTTCAAGAACGTAAAAATGGTGCGATATCGCTTTCTTTGCTAATTTTAAATTTGGAAAACGCTTGTGTAAACATTTTCCGTTTATTTACATTACTCTTCTTTTTGGCAGAAGAGGATTTGGAACACTCATAGCGTAAGTATACCAAAAAGAAAAGGGTTCGTCCACTCGATTTTTATTGTTGTTTGAATTCCTATCTTCATTATTCGATAGCTTCAAACGCTATTTCGGTGTTGTCGGGTAACTCACAGGATCAATCCACGCCTCGATCAACATTGGCCCCTTGGTCGTCATCGCCTGTTGAATCGCTGCCATGCATTCCTCTTCTGTTGTCACCCGCTGCGAGGCAATGCCATATGCACCAGCAATCACTGTAAAATCAGGGCTGACAAACTCTGTGCCGAGGACAGGCTTACCCGCACGAGTCTGCGCCGAGCGAATCAAATCGAGCGCATTGTCCTGCATGACCACAACTGTCACCGATAGCTGGTGCTTGGCGAGCAACGCCAGTTCGCCCACTGCCATTGCCATGCCACCGTCACCTGTGATACAAAGGACCTGTGTACTCGGTTTTGCCATCGCTGCCGCAATGGCGGCAGGCAACGCAAAGCCCATTGAGGAAAGCCCATTGGAAACAAAAAAGCTGTTGGTAGCGTAGGTTTGCCATTCCAGGCTGGTGAAAATTTTGTGTGAGCCGACATCAATGGTGACGATGACATCATCGGGTGTATGCGCGCGTAACGTGTTGAGAACCGTTTGTGGCAGTAGACGCCCCGACGCAGGGTCCGGCAATTGTCGCCCTGCTAATTTTTGACGGAAAGCAGCAACCCGTTCTGTACCCCATGATGATTCTGTCTCGACAGCAGCATCCGTCAGCCGTTGCAAACTTTCACCCAACGAACCAACAATTTCAGCCACACATGGCAGCACAGGATCATGATTTTGCCATGACGCCACCCAAATCAGCGGTGCGTTGTGATGCCAAGGTTTGACCAACTCGACGACATCAAACCCCACAGCCAGCACACAGTCGGCTTCATCCAGAATTTCATAGGCAGGGTCGGTCATTGTTAAGCCGATTGTACCGCCAGCCAATGGATGTTGATCAGACAGTCCACCTTTGGCCTTCGGTGTACTAATCACAGGCGCATTGAGAGCCTCAGCCAGTTCCCGTAACGCTTCATAAGGCGCATCTGGCTCTAACCCAACACCCGTCACAATCACAGGGCGTTTGGCTTCGGCCAGAACGGCGAATGCCTTGCTCACTTCATGGTCATCACTGAGCAGATTTTGTGCAGGGGCAATCTCTGGCACAACAATGGATGCAACCGTTTGTGTGGCCGTTTCCTTATCAATTTGGAGATGAACGGGACCGGGGCGACCTGTGGTGAGTACAGTCAAAGCCTTTGCAATAGTATCCCCTGCATCATGGGCGTGAAGCGTAAAGGTCCCTTTGGTGAGCGGGGTAAAGACCGCACTGATGTCGATGACTTGATGTGTATGTCCCGGCAGAAGACGTTCGGGTGTGTGTGCAGTCAACAGCAGGATAGGGGCGCGGTCCAGATAGGCATGTCCCAACCCAACCGCCGCGTTCATGGCACCTGGCCCCAAAGTGGTCATACACACACTCGGCTTGCCTGTCAGCCGCGCTGTCATATCCGCCATAAACACGGCGGATGATTCATTGTGAACCAACACAAAGTCCAGACCAGCCCGACGCAACGCGTCCAACACCTCAACATTTTCACCACCAGGCAACCCAAAAACGGTTTCGACACCTAAATCCCGAATGGCACTCGCCAATAGTTCCGATACAGTTTGCGATATGGTTTCTGTCGTCATCAATCATCCTTTCAGTTGAAGAGTTGAAAGGTTGAAGAGTTGAAAGGTTGAAAGGTTGAAGTCGTTATAGACCATTCACTCTTCACTCTTCACTCTTCACTTTCAACTATTCTATGGTATTAACGAGTCCGGCACACCACTAGGGAAAAATTCATCAATCGTTGCTTGAATTTTTTCAATGCGGTTGTCTGGGTTGGGATGGGTACTAAAAAACTCTGGTGGTGCGCCCCCCGCGCTTTGCGCCAAAATGTCCATGACCGAAATCATGGAGCGTGGATCATACCCCGCATCAATCATCAAACCAATACCCAGCGTATCCGACTGGATTTCATCATCCCGACCATATTTCATGTTAATCAACTGTCCGGCCAGTGCTGCCATCTGTGCAGTTCCTTGATCGCCGGATGCGGCAAAGACAGCCCCAATCAACCCTTGGGTTAAATTCTGCTGCGATATCCGCTGTGCGCCATGACGGGCGACCACATGCCCAACTTCATGCGCCAACACCGCAGCAAGTTGCCCCTCTGTTGTAAATTTGCTGTAGAGCGCAGCCGTAATAAAAATTTGTCCACCCGGCAAGGCAAAGGCATTGATGGTGTCGGGATCGCGTAATAGATGAAACTCATATTCCCAGCGTGGATTGGTGTCACGCAGATACGTTTCATTCACCAACTTAAAGCCAACCTCATCCACATAATCTTGCACACGTTCGTCAGGATAAAGACCACCATGTTGGGCAATCATTTCCGGTGCACTCTGGACGCCCAGCGCAATTTCTTGTTGTTCTGTGAGGCTAATATACTGTGTTTCACCTGTAATAGCGTTATTTTGACGTGACCCAAAGTAGGAAATCAGTGCAAAGGCAACCATGACCAGTGCAATCAGGAGCCGAGTCGATCCCCCTGTACGTTGTTGTGGACCGCGATTCATTGGTCGTCGTGTACTAATCATCGTTATGCACCTCCTTCCTGTTGCCGTTCAACGGCTCCTTTGGTGATGGGTTGGACGCGATAGGTGAAACCTGGGCTTGCATCTTCTTGAGAGTCACCGTCCTGAGACTCACCCAGCGATTCTACAGCAGGTGGCGGTGTGTCTGTGCTAGGTGCAGCGGCTCTGGCTGTTTCGCTCTGTGCATCACTTGGTGTGTCGCCCAATCCAAATGTTGTAGGACGGTATGTATCACGGGACGATTGCCCACCGGAGTGTTCAGATGCACTCGCTGGCGGTGGCGGGGGTGGGTCCGCACGCTCAAGCGGATCAATATCGGATGAGGTGGTGCGTGGTTCGGTGAATTGTGAACGCTCAGAATCACTCTCCATCAGTGATTTAAAGACTAGATTTTTAATCGCATCTGTGTCTTCCGGATCATCATGGGCCAACGGTCTTACCCCGCTACCTGTGAAATCATTACGAGGCTCATTAAACCCCGTGTCAAATTCTGTATCAATCCCCGCCTGGTTCAACTCGACATACTCCTCAACTTCGAGCGCTTCATAGATGCCCCCAGCCAAGGCTCCAAAAATTATATGCCCCAATGCAAATGACCAATTGCGCAGGATAAAAAAACCAAAGAGATCCAAAATGCCGTTGAGCAAGTTAATGGATGCATAGAGATTGATGGCGTAAATGACCAAACCGAGCAATGCCCCACCAATAATGCCGATGATCAACCCCCACCGATGCAGGATATAGGCAATGAACATGGCCGCCAACACGGAGAAAATCAGGTGGGTAATCAGCGCAGTGAGCAGCACCCCGACATCAAATGTTGCGGGTGGGGCAAGAACAGATTCTCCCCAAATGACAGAGGCATGAAGGCGCAACATCACCCACATATTCCCGCCCCAAAGCCAAGGCAGCACAAATATGTTGTAGGCAAGAAAAATTAAACCAGCAATAATGCCAGCCCACCATGCCGCGCTCCAATCCACAAGTTGACGTCTTCGTTTTGATTCATAGTTGGGTTCAGCAGGTGGATTGTAAAATAATGTACTCTCGACTTGAGATGTAGAGTCATAGGTCATAAGCAACTGTAGTCCATCCTAAATAATAATCGAAATTTCAATCATCTGTAACGGTCAACAGAAGATACGTTGTAGAGGCGTGCGCTTGCGGTCGCCCTCGCTTACACATGAGGGCGACCGCAAGCGTACGCCCCTACAATACTGTTGGCTATTACAGAAATTTCAATAATCTACGCCAATGCCATCCGTTCACCAATACAACCAAACCAGATACCGATGAACCGATTACCGACACATATGCGTTTACACCAATAGGCTCGTGACGATATCATCCCATTCTTGTTCAAGAGATGTCGATGGCATTGTACGCCCAGCCCGTCGGTACCAATAATTGGCGTTGGGCATATCCCCTTCCTGTCGGTGTAAAAAGGCGTGAACCCAATCTGGTTTTTTTTGACCTTCGTACCCCTGAACAATGGTGTGCGCACCATCCCAATCCCCTTTGCCAGCAACCCAGAGTGATTCAAGCGCAGGTGACAACCCTGCTGGTGCTTTTTCATTGTTTAACGTCGATTTAAAGTCTGATAGATTCATGGCTGTGAGTCTCCCCTATAACGTGCATCGTAATCAAATTTAAAAGATGTATTACTTTATCAGAAAAACTTGGTTCAACGCAAGTACGCAATGGAATATTTTGCACATGGATAATTCATGTTGTTCAAACCGCTGAATTCATGGTACTATTTCATGTACAGTGACGAATTGTTACGTAGAGATGTTCAGATAATGTTTTTATCTAGCTGGTCAGCTTGTCAGCGGGTCAGCACTTAAGCCGGACAAGAGGACCCGCTGACAAGCTTACAAGCTATACAGGTGACACATGAGTAAGAGCAAAAAATCTACACCCATCATCGACTGTGACATCCACCAAGCAGTCGCACATCCAGAGATGTTGACCAAGCACATGCCCACACGCTGGCGCAAACATCACGAGACCATCGGTTCACGCGGGCACTATGGCTCGGCCTATCCGCGCGCTGTCCCCAATGCCGCACGTCACGATGCATGGCCGCCATCGGGACTTCCTGCGGGAGCCGACCTTGACTTTATGCGTGAGCAGTTGCTTGATGCGTGGAATATCGAATATGGCATTCTCAATTGCTTGGCGGGTGCGGGTGGACAGACCAACTTGGAGTACAGCGCGGCGTTGTCGAGTGCGCTCAATGAGTGGCAGATTGAGGAATGGACCGAGAAAGAGCCACGTCTTCGGGCGTCGATGATTGTCCCTTATGAGGACGGTGAATTGGCTGCTGCCGAGATTGACCGTATGGGCAGTCATCCCGCCTTTGCACAGATATTGCTTGTCGTGCGCACCCGTGAACCACTGGGGCGGCGCAAGTATCACAAGATGTACGAGGCTGCTGTTCGTCACAACCTGCCCATCGGCATCCACTTTGGTGGTGCGGGGGGTGGTCCCATCACGGGCACGGGTTGGCCGTCGCATTACTTTGAGGACCACGCGGGGATGCCACAAGCGTTTCAGGCACAGGTCATCAGCATGGTCTTTGAGGGCATCTTTGAT
The DNA here is from genome assembly GCA_039029935.1 of Chloroflexota bacterium. Lineage (GTDB taxonomy): Bacteria > Chloroflexota > Anaerolineae > Caldilineales > Caldilineaceae. The sequence continues at coordinate 8,729 of JBCCFC010000004.1, read as the reverse complement.
CTGTTCCCCGAGCTCAAAGTGGTGTTGATTGAGGGGGGCTTTGCGTGGATGCCGCCATTGATGTGGCGCATGGACAAAACATGGCAGCGGCTGGGTGATGAAGTCCCCACATTGAGCAAAAAACCATCCGAGTATGTGCGTGAGCATTTCTGGATTAGTACACAACCCGTCGAAGAGCCACCCAAACGTCAATACTTCACGCAGATGGTCAATCAGCTTGGCATGGATGACCGCCTGATGTTTGCCACCGACTATCCTCATTGGGATTTTGATGCACCAGATCGGGCGATTCCCTACGACTTGGGACCAGAACGTCGTCGTAAAATTATGGCTGAGAACGCACGTGCGTTATATAATTTATAGACAAGTATAGGTCAGTAGGTCGGTGCGTCGGTAGGTCGGTGCGTCGGTGCGTCGGTCACAGGATACTGATCTACCGAATACTAATCTACCGACCTACCGACCTACCAAGTACAAAGGCAGGGTATGGCACTCACCGAACATCAATTTTTTAGTAACTGGGCAACATGGTATCAGGACGGATACCGCATCACATGGCACAATCGGCGTTGGCGTTGCCAGAAATCGTTAGGATCGCCAAGTCTCCGCTTTTCGCACACAAAAAACTTGTTAGATTTTGGCGAGCTAACGGATGTCGACATGCCCACACATATTCAACGTGCATTGGATGAAGACAAAGAGGATTACCGCACCTTTCTAGGGCGGTCTGTCAACGATACCATCCAACCATATGCATGGCATCTTCTGCTCTCCAGCCCCGAACTCAGCCGGGTCTTTAACATGGCAATCGACATGCAGATGCGTGCATTGGCGCGTAACACCTTTTGCGGCTGGGTGATTTATGGCTCGGAGGTCTATCACACCAAACAGGGAGAAAATGCGCGCAATAAGCCTGACGAGAGCATTGCGCCAATTTTGCAGACAAAGGGGTATAGTTGGCAATAGCCACTATCTTTGGCTCAATGTTCTGTTCGAACTATATATCACAACACAAATCAGCTAATCATAAATGCATCCTCACGCGTTTACAGCGAGTTCAGCAACTTGGTTAATGCACAAAGCCCAATCACCTCAATATCCTGCGCCAGCGGATAGCCGTCAGCACCAGAGTAGACAACAAAGCTACGCGCTAGCTTGAGATCATCACGTGCATGGTAAAATCCCTTTTGCAGTTTAGGTGACAGACCACGTTTGATTTCAATCCCCCACAATTCACCATTGGGTAGCACCAAAACCAAATCTATTTCGGCCCCTGCTGCTGTTCGGTAAAAATTGGCTCTCGTCCCTTTTGGCACAGCCTGCAAGACATTCTCAATCACAAACCCTTCCCAACTCATCCCGACGATGGGATGCCCAGCAAGGGCGTTGTGATCACGAATGTGCAATAATGCGTGAAGCAGGCCACTATCTCGTATATAGATTCGAGGCGATTTGACCAAACGCTTGCCAATGTTTGTGTGGTATGGCTGTAAGCGGCGCACTAATAATAGGTCAACGAGCAAATCAACATAACGCGTAATCGTCTGGCTGCTAACCAATAATGCGGAAGCCAAGTTAGATGCATTCAAGAGCGCACCTTGATTATGCGCCAGCATTGTCCAAAATCGTTCTAATGTTTCCGCTGGAATACGAGGTCCAAATTGTGGAATATCACGCTCTAAATAAGTACGGATAAAGTCTCGACGCCATTCCACACTCATCTCATCATCTGTCGCTAGGTAGCTATCTGGGAATCCACCCCGTATCCATAATGTCTCAACATCATCGACTTCTAGGATATTGAACGGTCCCATATCGACATAGGTGATACGGCCTGCAAGGCTCTCGCCAGACTGGCGTAGGAGGTCAATTGAGGCAGAACCCAACACCAAAAATCGCCCTATGCGATACCCCTTTCGCCGTCCTTGGTCAATGAGGCCACGTAAGGTTTTAAAGAGTTCTGGCACACGATGAATCTCATCCAGAATGACCAATCGATCTTCATAGGCATTCAGGAAAAGAGCTGGATCAGTAAGCTTGTTGCGATCTGCGGGTGCTTCCAAATCGAGATATAGCGATGGTCTTTCTTGGCTAATTTCAAACGCCAATGTCGTTTTCCCCACTTGACGCGGACCAATGATACCGACTGCGGCCTGCCGCGCCAGTGCTTGTTGAATGGTTGAGTATATTTTTCGCTGAATCATCCTTGTATTTTACCCATGTCATGGAAGATTTGCAAGGATAAATATGAAAAAAACGGAATTATTACAAAAAATAGCGTAAAATGTATTTAGCTCATCAGGATGGATGGCATCTCTCATCTCTCAAACCCGTTCATTAATCATTAACTTTTGTGCTTTGAGTAAGCGCAGAATTTCTTGCAATTCGTGTTCCTTCGTTGATACATAGGCATCAGTCATGCAATATGTTCTGCCCTGTAAAACAACAAGGAACCACATTCTCCCTACAACATAGGCACCATAGATGGGTTTGCGATCATCGTTCAATTCCTGTGCAGCTAACATCGTTGCCAAAAGCTGTCCACTATTGTTGCGTGAACTTCCTCCCTCCTGTTTATACTCATGAATAAAAAAGAAGGGTTTTTCCGGTGTCCCCATGCCGCTGGCAACCATCCAATCGACCTTGCCAGAAAGTTCGATATCCTCATGATTTCTAACGCCTTTGACCTTCGCCTCTATGGTTCTTTCTGAAAAGGTAGACACCAATCGTTTTGCATCGTTAAAACTCGCTAAATTGACAACAATCCCAATGAATTGCTCACGCAGTTCCCATTCATTCCACTCTTCAATAAACGTTTTTGCTTGACTCCGTACTCGCTCAAGCAGACTTTGTTCAAAATCATCTAGGACAATCGGCACTTCATTGGGCATTGCTAGCCATGCATCGAGGGCTTCACACTCTTCAATTGGTTGCAAATCAAATTCACGCTGCAACTCCCCTTTGTTCCATTGGTTGAATGTCTTTTTCATCTACTACCTCCGGACAGAAAATCTGATAGCCACATACATAGTCCTATATTACTACATATTCGCCATCAACGTCTGCACCCTATGATACTGACTCATATACAGATCATGATAATGTCCACCCTGCGCCAACAGCGAGTCATGTGTCCCGCGTTCGGCGATGCGGTGGTCGTGGATGACAAGCAGTTGGTCAGCGTTACGGATGGTGCTGAGGCGGTGGGCGATGACAAAGGCGGTGCGGCCTTCAAGCAGATGGAGCAGGGCTTCTTGAATTTGCTGCTCGGTGCGTGTGTCCACGCTGCTGGTGGCCTCGTCGAGAATGAGGATGCGTGGATCAGCGAGGATGGCACGGGCGATGGCGAGTAGCTGACGTTGGCCTTGGCTAAAGTTGTTGCCGCGTTCCGAGACCTTGGTCTGGTAGCCATCGGGAAGCAACCGGATAAAGCGGTCCACGTTGGCGAGTTTGGCGGCCTCGATGACCTCTTCGTCGGTGGCGTCGAGGCGACCGTAGCGGATGTTTTCCATGACTGTTGCCGAGAAGAGATAGGTCTCTTGTAGCACAATGCCGAGTTGTTGACGCAGACTATCCTGTTGCACATCGCGAATGTCGTGACCGTCGATGGTGATGACCCCGTTGGTGACATCGTAGAAGCGACTCAACAGGCTGATGATGGTCGTCTTGCCTGCCCCAGTCGGTCCCACCAAGGCAACCGTTTCACCCTGCGCAGCTTCGAGGCTGATATCCGCCAATACAGGCTTGCCCGGCTCATAAGCAAAGTCCACATCCTCAAACTTGACCATGCCCTCAATCGGTGGCAGTGGCTTGGCATCAGGCTTGTCGGTCACGGTTGGCTTGGCATCCAACACCTGAAAGATGCGTTCTGCACCAGCGAGCGATGATTGCAGTTGGTTGTAAAGCATGGCAATCTGACGCATGGGGCGAAAGAAATTCATGATGTAAACAACAAAGGTGGCGAGCACACCGACCTCCACGATACCCCGTATGGAGAGCCAGCCACCCAGTAACGAGGTGGCGGCAATGGTGATGATTCCCATTGTCGTAAACATTGGTCCCAGCGCAGCGGTAATGATGTCGGCGCGTACACCCACCTTGCGATAGTCATCGCTCACAGCTTGGAATTTGTCGATGGCATCCTGTTCACGTGCAAAGGCTTTAACCACTTGCAGTGCGGTGATGTTCTCTTCCATGACACCGTTGAGTCTACCCAAGTTACGCTGCATGCCACGAAATGCACTGCGGGTACGCCGTGTCATTTCCCCCGTGATGTAGAGCATGATGGGGATGATGATCATGGTGCCGATGGCGAGTTGCCAATTGATCAGGAACATAGAGATGATGATACCGCCAAACATGAGGATATTGCCCGTAAAGTCAACGATACCGTTGGAGAGGGTGCGGTTGATGGTTTCGCTGTCATTGGAGATGCGACTCATGAGGTCGCCCGTCGAGTGGCGGTCATGATAGGCCATCGAGAGCATCTGCACATGAGCAAAAATCTCCGAACGGATATCGGCGACAAAGTGCTGCGCAAGGACAATCATGATTAACCCTTGGATCATATTGGTCACACCCGCGCCAACGTAGATGACCAACATCCAAAAGGCCAGTTGGTTGAGTCCGGCCAGATCACCTGGAATGACATAATTGTCGATGGCGCGCCCCAGCAGCATGGGTCCAAGGACACGCAGGACAGTGCCGATGATAACCAGCACTGTCACAGAGATAAGTTGGATGCGGTAGGGTTTGAGATAAGTGGCAAGGCGACGCAGCGTTTCATTAATATTCTCGGCGGTTTCACCTGTCGTATTCATCCCTCCACGCCCACTCATCGCCGCTCGGTTTTGCCCTGTATTGCGCGAAGTGGGACCACTGTAGGGTTTACTGCCATTTGGGCGATTACCGGAAGCGCCAGCGTTTGCCATACGATCAGTGTTGGTTTTTGTGGTCATGATGGCTGTGCCTCCTCTGTCGTTGAATACCCAATCTGTGAATAGTAAATTTCTTGATAAATGGGACTGCGCGCTAATAATTCGCGGTGTGTGCCGACATCTGCGAGCCGACCGCGTTCAAGGATGACAATCTTGTCCGCATTGATGACGCTGCTGATGCGTTGGGCGACGATAAAGGTGGTGCAGTCGGCCATCAATCGGTCGAGTGCTTCCTGAATTTTGACCTCAGTCTCCATATCAACGGCACTGGTGCTATCGTCCAAAATGAGTATACTCGGCTTTAAGAGCATGGCACGGGCGATGGCAAGCCGCTGACGTTGACCGCCAGAGAGATTGGTTCCGCGTGACTCTATATGACTATCATAGCCCTCTGGCTTTTGCATGATAAAGTCATGTGCCTGTGCGGCCTTCGCCGCCTCGATCACCTCGTCCATCGTAGCGTTAGGGCGTCCATAGGCAATGTTCTCGTGGATCGTGCCATAAAAGAGAACCGACTGTTGCAACACAACCCCAATCTGTTTGCGCAGGTCATCCAAATCCCACTGACGCACATCCACACCATCAATGCTGACCGCACCACCTGTGACATCATAAAAGCGGGGAACGAGGTTGACCAAGCTACTCTTGCCTGCCCCCGTCGCCCCCATAATCGCCACCCGCTCCCCTGGCTCAATCGTGAGCGAAATATCCTCAAGAACGACTTCTTCGCTTTTGTTTTTTTGTTGCGCCAGATGCACCTCCGGTAAGGCCTGATAGTCAAAAAAGACCTGCTCAAAGGTGACACGCCCCTGCATTGGCTGACCATCGCCCAGGGAATGTGGATTATCTGGTTGCACGATGAGCGGCTTGGTAGCCAACACATTGAGGACACGCCCCGCAGAGGCATCGGCACGCGCCACCATGTTGATCATGGTTGCCAAAAAGAGCATCGGCCCCAAGCCAATGATGAGGTAGTTGTTAAAGGCGACCAACTGTCCCACCGTGATGCGCTCGCCGATGACATCTGTACCACCGATCCACAAAATCGCCACGGTCCCCACATTGGTGATGACCATCAACACGGGTGACACCCAGGCCAAGAGACGACCCACAACGATATTCTCTTCTAGGTAGCTAACATTCGCCCCTTCAAATTGCTTCACCGCAAAGCGTTCACGGACAAAGGCTTTGATTACCTGAACACCAGCAAAATTTTCCTGAACAAGCGTATTGAGCGCATCCAGAGATTTCTGGACCCGTTCAAAGAGTGGTCGGGCAATGCGCATAAAGTTCCAGACCAAGATGATGGCACAGCCCACAAAGATCATGGCAATCATTGCCAGCTTTAAATCGGTCAGAAAAATCATGACCATACTGCCAGTGATCGCCGTAAAGAGGCGCAACAACAGCCACATACTCGCTCCCGCAAACATACGCACTTGGTTGACATCGCTCGATATGTAGGTCATCAACTGCCCTGTACGCATGGTGTTGAGGTTGCCAAACGAAAAGGATTGAATGTGGCTAAAGACTGCAAAGCGCAGATCATAGCCGATGCCTTGTGAAATGTACGCCCGACAGAACCCTTGCCCCACCGTTGCCAATGCGCCAGTCAACGCTGCCCCCAGCATAATGCCAGCACCATACCAGATGGCATCCATGTTGCCGGGGCGAATCCCTTGGTCGATGATGTATTGCAACATACGTGGAATCACAAGTTCCATTGATGTTGGCAAGATAACCGTAAAGAAGCCGATAAAGGCAACCCACCAATAGGGTTTCATATAGATACGAAGTATTTTTGGCAATGATTTCATACATGTTCCTGTATTATTTTTCTTATGTGGTTCGTTGAAAGGCGAAGCCGTCCCATATTTGTATGAAGCATTATACTACAACGGATTGGGGGCGCAAACGGATTTGATTGTGTGAAGACCACGTTGAAGACCATGCTGCGCATTCATGCTCAATGTTCCTACATTACATCATACTCAGCAAAGACTTCGCCTCATCCAACAAATCACCACCATCCCCCGTCGCCCCCGGCGCATACCGCCCCATCTCACTGCGATTGAGCAAATCACCAATCTGTGCCACAGTCTCCTCATCAAATCCATGCATCTGGAGTCGTTCAGCAAGGGCAGTCAGCGTAAGCCCAGCAACGGGTTGCGCCAATAAATCACTGAGATAGCCCGTCAACGCCTGATTGACAACGGCATAGGCATCAACATCACCCTGCTTCTTGAGCGACTTCTCCGCATTGGTCAACAACTGTAATGCCTGTTTCTTGGCGCGATTCTGTGTAATCTTCTCTGGGTTGCGACGACGTAGGAGGACACGCCCATAATCAGCGACCAGCAGAAGGACAGGCACAGCCCAGAGCAACCAGTAGAGCGTTGATGAGGTCAACAGTGGTTGTGCCATGCGCAGTGTTGCGGGAGCAGGTTTGATGTGGCGAATATCTGTATCGAGCCGGAGTACATCTTCTTGTGTCACGAGTGGAATCACAGGCGGTGGTGTGGCACGTTCATCGGGAGCAACGGTCAATGATAACGGTTCAGTCGTGGCCGTTTTATAGGCTTCAGCCGTGGGGTCAAAGTAAATATAGGTCAACGCATCAATGGTAAAATCACCTGAAATTGTTGGTACAATCAACTGCTCATAGGTACGCCGCCCAACCAGCCTTCCATCCTGTAGCTGGCTATTGGTCGAGCTGGTACTCTCGAAAAATCGCCAATTGTCAAATGCTGGTAGCATTGGGTCGGGCCAAGATTCAGCATTGCCTGCCCCTTCAATGGTAATGCGTAGGGTTACGGGTTCGTTGGCCTTCACGATATCCTCATTGGGGTCGATTTGCAACTCGGCCTGCATCACCAATTGACCCACCGCGCCTGTAAATTCAGCGGGAATAGGCTCCGGATGTGGCCGTACTTGGATAACCAAAGGGTCGGTTTGGAAGGTTTGCCCGGCGTTGAAGAGGGTGTTGGGAAAGACGAGTTTGGCGGGTGTAATCACACGCTCGCCAGCAACCGTCGGAAAGAGGATGCTACGAAATTCTGTGACACGGTAACGGCGTCCGTCACGCTCGGTTGTGTACTCAACCCGTTCCGTGGGTTGACTTTGTGCCTGGCTTTGTCCGGGATTGGCGGTGGCACTCTGCTGACGCCAAAAGCCATCAAACGTTGGCTCGACATAGTTGGGCTGTGAACGCAGACTCACACCATCGGCGATATATACACGGAACTGGTATTGAATCTGCTCGCCCAAGTAAGGGGTCTCATTGCTTACGACCGCCTCAATGAACAAATCTTGACCCTGACCATTCTGCCCCCCTGACCCCTGTGCGGGCGGTGTTGCTTGAATCGTAATCGGCTCTGATTGATAGGTCTGCCCATCAACCGTGATGCGGATAGGACCAATGGTGAGATTGCCTTCACGCATCGCCACCAGTGTATACTTATAGGTCGTCTTCGAGCTGACCGCGCCGTTGATAATGGATACTTCGTTGGATGTGCTGGCACCGCGGTTCTCCAGCCCATCTAACGATGTCAACTCTGGCTCCTGCGCACCTGAGCCGCTGACTGAAATTGATAGTTGCAGGCTTTCACCCAAGGCGAATGTCCGGCGGGTGACTTCAATTTGCACAGGAGTCGATTGTGCCATCGAGATACCTGCTGGAACTAGCACGAGAAATATGAGTGCAATTAGAATAGATTTTAACTGTGACATCATCCGGTTCGTGGTTTACCAATCCTTTTCTGGAGCGCTGCTCGGTACACTCTCGTCCATGTT
>JBCCFC010000003.1:0-34509 GCA_039029935.1 Chloroflexota bacterium | reverse complement strand
TGTATTGAAGTCCTATCTGATTCATCTCTGGGTGAAATCGAGCGCGATATAGATGATAAGTTTGGCGAGTATGAGTATGCAGGTGTGCGCGAGTATTACATCTTGGACAATCGTCGTGGGCGACATATGTCCTTTTATGAATTAGACCCTGCAACCGGACGGTATGTACCAATGGATGTTGGACCAGACGGTATTGTTCGATCCACTGTTCTGACTGGCTTTCAGTTTCGTATTGAGGACCTCTATCGTCAACCGTCCCTGTTACAAATGGTCAATGATCCGGTCTATCAGCACTTTGTGATGACCGAGTATCAACGAGAACGACGACGAGCGCAACAAGAGGCACAACGGGCTGAGGCCGAACGTCGTGCGCGTGAGGCAGCGGATAGACGTGCTGCACAGGAGGCGCAACGCGCTCAACAGGAGGCGCAACGCGCTGAACAAGAGGCGCAACGTGCTGAACAAGAGGCACACAAATCTATGAAATACGCCGAACTCCTACGCAGTATGGGCATTGACCCAGATGCGATTGAGTAAGCTTTTATAACAATTTTTTATAGAATAGGAAAGAATAAAATTAGCTAGTCAGCTAGTCAGTGTGCTGAAGTACTGAAATGCTGAAGTGCTGACAAGCTTTTTTTACTAAGGAGAAAACACATATGAAAACAAAATCAGCAGTTGTCTATCAACATAACCAACCTGTTGTGGTCGAAACACTGGATTTGGATGAACCCAAAGCGGGTGAGGTCATGATTCGCATGGTTGCCAGTGGTGTCTGTCACTCGGATTGGTCGATTGTGGATGGGACTATCTACTATGATCCACCAGTGGTGTTGGGGCATGAAGGTGCAGGCATTGTCGAACGCATTGGTGAGGGTGTCACCTATGTTGAGCCAGGCGACCATGTAGTCCTGTCGTATGTCACCTACTGTGGTGAGTGTACCATGTGTGAGATGGGCAAGGTCAACCTCTGTCGTGGCATCACTGCGGGGCCGGGGCGACTGTTGGATGACACCTGTCGCTTCCACAACAGCAAAGGACAGGCACTGCCACAGATGGCGCGCATTGGGACAATGTCTGAATATACAGTAGTGGCCGAGCAAGCATTGGTCAAAGTTGATGAGAAGTATCCGCTGGAAAAGGCGGTACTGGTTGGTTGTGGTGTCACGACGGGCGTGGGTTCGGTCCTGAAAACGGCAGAGGTCGAGCCGGGCAGCAGTGTCGCCATCATCGGTTGTGGCGGTGTGGGGCTAAATGCTGTCCAAGGTGCAGCCATTGCCGAAGCCAGCATGATTATTGCAGTGGATATGGTACAGGGCAAGCTCGACCATGCAGTCTCTTTTGGTGCAACACATACCGTAGATGCATCCGAGGGCGATCCAGTCGAGGCTGTGCTGGAGTTGACCGATGGCTTAGGCGTTGACTATGCTATTGAGGTCATCGGCAACCCCAATACTATTATGCAAGGCTATCGCATGGTGCGACCGGCGGGTACAGTTGCGGTGGTTGGTATGGCGCGATCCGATGCTACCGCTAATGTGCCAGCGCAGGACATTGTACGCACCGAGAAACGTTTGGTTGGCTCATACTATGGGTCGGCTGTCCCGCGTGAAGATATGGTGCAGTTGCTGGAGTATTATGATGAGGGCAAGATTAAGCTGGATGAGTTGATCACAAAAACGTATACGATTGAACAGGTGAATGAGGCGTTTGACGCGCTCAACTCGGGTGAGAATGTGCGTGGCGTGATTTTGTTTTAGCTGCTTGCGGCTTCGATAACCCGATCCTCCTTTTGGTATGATGGGCGAAAAAGTTGATACAGCCCCATGCCCAACCCGCTTTGGCTCAAGATCATGGATTGGATTAGCACAAAATTGAAGAAAAACGAGCCAACAACGGTCAGGCTGTTTGGTAAAACTGTGCAAAGGAACGCACGGTTCATTGTTTCGTCAAATTGGCGAGAAATCTCAAACAGACGGACAAGTTGGCTCAAGTGTTGGTTCATTAAAACGACTTGGGCCGTATCCGTGGCGATTGTCGATGCACCGCTCAAAGAGATCGACACATTGGCTTGTTTGAGTGCAATCGCATCATTGATGCCGTCCCCAATATAGCACACGGTCTTACCCTCGTCTTGCAACTGTTTGATGATTTGTGCCTTGTGTTCAGGCAATGTCTCGGCGAAGTATTGATCGATTTCGAGTTCCTGAGCCAGCTTTCTTGTCGGTGCTTCTTGATCACCGGAAATAATCGAGATCATATCTGCGAACTGGCGTAATTGCAACACCGTTTCTTTTGCCTCTGGACGAACTGTTGCATGAATTTCAATGGCTCCCACAACCTGCCTGTCAATGGCAACCATCACCAAAGAACAACCATCATCTTTGCTCGTCTTTTGATGTGCAATCATTTCACTTGAGATTTGCATGTTCTCCATGTTCATAAAGCGCATACTACCAACATGAACATGCTTTCCCTCAATCTGGACCGCTAGACCGTATCCGACTGTATATTCGGCATCATTGATGACAGGCAGCACTAATTGGCGTTGATTGGCCGCTTGGATAATCGACCGTGCAATGGGATGAGATTGCTTATCTTCGGCTGCTGCTGCATATGTCAATATATCCTGCTTGCTATAGGCCGAACCATAAACCTGATCGACAAATATACCGCCTACATGTGGCTCTTCTTGGGTCAACGTGCCAGTTTTATCAAATACAATGGTATCCACATCTTTGAGAATATCCAGCACACGTCCATCTTTGATGAGAATGCCCCCTTTTGAGGCCATATTCAAAAAATGTAATACGCCAATGGGCGCAAGCACCCGCATGTGAAAAGCAAAGCTGGCATTGAGGACCGTGACAAATGCCATAGGTCCTGTTGTTAAGAGAGCCAGCCCTGCCAATCCCAAGGTCATTGGTGCAAATTGGTCGGCCATTGCCTCCCCACGTGAACGCATGGAAGATTTAAAATCGGCTGTCTTTTCCCATATTTGGCTAATCTTGGCAACGGTTGTCTCTTCACCTGCTTTTTCAACCTCAATGTAGAGTTTGCCTGAAAGCACAACCGTTGATGCAAAGACAGGATCACCCGCTTCTTTTTCGACGGGTTGTGATTCGCCTGTCAAAACGCGTTGGTCAACACTGGCGATACCATCGACAATTTTGCCGTCAACGGGGATCATTTCACCTGTATGTACCACAACTTTATCACCTGTTTTGACGCGCTCAATTGGCATTTCAATCTCAATGTCATCCGAGACAATCCAAACTGAATCGGACCGTTGACCAAATACATCAATGAGGCTTTTGTATGCGTTATCTTCCGTCCTATGGACCAACTTTTTACCCCAATAAATAGCAATACAACTGAGGGCTAGAGCAAAATTATACCCCATAGCTAAAGAACAGATTGCCAATAAGGATTCCACAACACTTACGTTGACTTGCTTTTGTTTGACAAGCGAGTGGTAGCCATCCTTCAAAAAAGGGACACTGATATAGGCGAGACCTGCTGCACTCAGGAGTGCTAAGGGTGGATAGAACACCCCTACAATTGATGTTGCTGCCGCTGCCAAAGAAATTGTTAAATTTGTACTCACCTCGCGTTCTTTTTTCACGACATCTATCTCATGATTTTGGGATGGTAAAATATCTGTTTGCTGTTGATCATTTTTTATCACCAGGCGTAACAAGAATGAACATAGGCGGCTTTGAGTAATTTTTTGAGTTAGATAACGCTGACTGTGATAAAGTAGACGATTGGAATTTAATTCTATTGATTGGCTCTCAGAGGACGATAAGATTGTAACTAATCTCTGTTTTTGATATGTTTTTAGTAGTTTAACCATGTTTGTTCGTTTCTAGTTGACTTGTATAGTATGCAAAACAAATTTTCGTATTATAAGTATTATTTTGTTATTATTCAGCTTTGAAAAACACGTTATATAAATTGTACCATACAAACATGGGATAAACGTGGGATAAATATTGGATATGCAGTGAATATGCAGTAGTTGTTTATAATTTGCGCTTCAGGTATCTTGTTGACGATACCATAGAATTCCCTACACCGAGAACGACACCAAGATAGTATACGAGAATTGCAGTGGTAAATCCAAAATGTAAAACAAAAAGTCCACCCGCAGCGATAATGCTGGGGATGAGTGAGAGACGGAAACTGCTTTGCATTGTGCTGTTAAAGTTCCGGCTGATATCAAACATTTCGTCCAACTGGGTGAGGCTCTCATCCATCAGTATAACCTGCGCCGTGTCGGTTGCTATCGTTGACGCGCCACGCAGCGAAACTGATAAGTTCGCCTGTTTCAAGGCAATGGCGTCATTGATGCCATCACCAACAAAACAGACAAATTTGCCTTCATCTTGAAGTTTGGCAATCAAGTCTGCCTTGTGTTCTGGCAACGTTTCAGCAAAATAGTGGTCAATCCCTAGCTCTTGGGCAAGCTTCTTAGTTGGATTTTCGTGATCACCGGAGATGATATACAACGACATCCCGCGCGCTTTTAGTCCTTGGACAATCTTTTGTGCTTCGGGTCGAACCGAAGGATGGAGCTCAACTGCACCCACAATATGCTCATCTACCGCGACACAGATAAGTGAGTATCCTAATTCATAACTATGCTCTTGGACTGTTTGGATGTGCTCTGGAATCGCCAGCCCTTCCCGCTCCATATAGCGGAAACTGCCCACTCGAATGAGATAGTCGGGCAACTGCGCTTGGATTCCGTAGCCGATTTCATAACTCGCCGATTCGATATCAGGCCACGTTAACTCACGATCAGATGCCTCTTGTAGGATAGCAAGCGCAATGGGGTGTGTTTGTCGATATTCGGCTGCTGCGGCATAGGCTAAAATTTCATTTGGATGATAGGTGTCTGTCGTGTATATGTTCCCAACATGTGGAATTTCTTGTGTAAGCGTCCCTGTTTTATCAAAGACGATAGTATCAACTTGGCTGATTAATTCCAGCACACGTCCATCTTTAATCAGAATCTGATTGAAGGATGAAAGATTGAGAAAACTGAGTAGGTTAATGGGTGCAATGACTTTCATGCTGTGGGATGCACCCAAAAACCACATCATATTGACAGCGGCAACAGGTCCCAGAATAGGCAGCGTCAACCATCCGGCGATGAACGCGGGCAGTGCCGTTTTGTCAACCATTTCGATCCATTGCCACTGGAGTGTATGTCGAAAATCTGCCGTCTTATTCAAAACCTCAATAATTTGTGCAGAGACTGTCTCATTTCCTGCCTTTTCCGCTTGTACATGGATATGTCCCGACAAGACAATTGTGGATGCAAAAACGTGGTCCCCGATTTCCTTTTCGACAGGTTGAGATTCTCCTGTTAAGATACGCTGGTCAACGCTTGCTTGCCCCGTAATAATTGTGCCATCAATGGAAACTGTTTCTCCCGCGTGAATAACGATAATATCACCTGCACTCAGCGACTCTACAGGCACATTGACTTCGACATTGTCTTTTAGCACCCACGCTGTATGTGTTTGATTGCCAAACACGGTTCGTAGCTGTTTTTGGGAATGATCTTCGGCTTTAATTAGCAATTTTTTCCCAAGTGAAAGTATAGTCACAACCAATGCCGCCGCCATAAACTGGCCTGTTAGAATTGCCCCAGTTATTAAGGTAAAATCGACGACAGCCATGCGTAAACGACGTTCTTTGACCAACGAATAGTAGGCATCTTCTGCCCAAGGACGAAAGGCATAGGCCAACCCAGGTAAACTCAGTAATCCGAGTGGTGGGTAGATGAGATGGCTCAGAGCGGTTAGTCCTAACAATGAAAGGGCAGTTGTTAAATGTCGATTGACTTCTTGTTCAATAGAGGGTAAATCCGTTTCGTCTGTAGAAGATATCTCCTGTAGTTGACGACTGCGCGCACCATCGGAAAAGGTTGAGGGCAAAAATGTCTTTCCTTGCACAAATGATAGCTCCTCTGTGCGTTTACTCTTCTTCTCGAACACTTCGAAGTCTATTGCTTGTTTTTGGCTCGTGCCATTGGCTAGTATATTGACAAGCCGTACAGCACTTGTTGCGGGTAGGAAGAACACACGAAACTGATTAAAATACATCCATACTCCTTGTAGGAATAGTTGGTGATAGTTATTGTTTCTGCCGAATGCTCTTTGGCTTTAATGAGCAATATTGGTCATATGACTGGATTTAGAAACTAAGACGATATGGCTAGTATTGCGAAATTGTTCAAAATTAGCCACGATTTGGTTCTGATGGATAATGACAATATGCATTGGTGCTCATAAAACGACGTGCGATATTGTCCCGTTCCGCTGGTAACAACGAGCAGGGAAGAAATATGAGGAGATGGTGGTGTATGAGGAAAACGTGGCTGAAATCAAGGCTTGCAGGGTTGAGGTATATATTAAAACCTACAGCAGATTTGGGATCGAAACGGATTTAAGTACGGAGCCTGAATACCTTGTAAACTAAATAATTCGGTGTTTTAGTCATTCCTGTGAAGGCAGGAATCCAGGGTCGTGCCAGAGTGGATTCCTGCCTTCGCAGGAATAACAATGCCGAAAGACTTAATTTACAGGGTACTAAAAATCCGTTTCAATCCCAAATCCGCTGTAGTACCTGACCTAGCGTAACATCCAATGATTGTTTCGGGTTTACTTAGAAAACAAACGGTGGAAGATGATCATCACCCTGCATCAGGCTCTCGCGTCGAATGTCCGCTCCCCGCTCGCGAATCTCCTCAATACTCTGCACACCGACAAGACTCATGGCCCGTTCCAAGTCAGATTTCAGGATTTCAAAGGCTCTTGTGAGACCAGCATGTCCACCAGCACCAATGCCAGCAGCAGCAACACGACCAATGCCAACAGCCTTGAGACCATAGGACAACGCAATCAAAATATCTGTGCCGTTGCGGATACCGCCATCAAGCATAAAATCAAGCTGCGTATCGCCAACCAAGGGCATTTCTTGCGCGACCATGTGCAACGTCGGTGGAACCCTGTCCTGTTGGCGTCCGCCATGATTGGACCAGACGACACCCGACGCACCCATCTCCTCGGCCTTTCGCGCATCATCGGCACAGTGAACACCCTTGACAATGAGCGGCCTGTCATCACCCCACGCTGCTTTGATCCATTTCAAGTCATCCCATGTCACGGCTGAGGCGGCAAGCTGTGCGCCAATGTCAGCATAGGGCATAGGATTGCCGTCGTCGTCAATAACGTTGACAAATTCCATCAACCCGCCGTCGCTCCAGTGCCGCAATAGCCAAGGCATACGAGGAATCATTTGGGGCGCAATCGTCAGCTTGAAGCCAGCCAATTGAATACGTTCACGCAGGCTGAGGCCAGCGAAGGGAGCCGTTGCCATCATAGGCTTCATTTTGGCGTGCAAAGCACGTAGACCAGAGACCCCTGTATCAATCGTCAGGACAAGACCCGTGAACCCTGCATTTCTGGCGCGCTCAATCCCTCTAAGTGCGGTTTCCCTGCCACCACACAGGTAAAGTTGAAACCAACACTGCCCTTCTGACGCAGCCGTAACATCCTCCATCGGTGTCCCGGATAATGTGGATTGGGCCATGACCGTTCCATACTCACCCGCCACTCTCGATGCAACTGCATCCGCCATTGGGTAAAGTGCCCGTAGACTGCCTACTGGCGCAATATACCAAGGCACTGCCAAATCATGACCTACCGCGCTCGTACTCAAATCAAGCGAATCAAATTTAAGCGCGCCATAGGCCGTTGTTATTGATTGCTGAAAGGCGCGGACGTTTGCCCGCATCGATGTTTCTGCATCCGCACCACCCCGAAAATATTCCGAAACCACCGGAGGCACCCGCTGCCTCATTAGTTCCCATAGGTCTTCAGTTGTTAACGCGTCGGCAATGAGCCGATCCTCTGTTGTCATTAATTTCTCCTTGATACAATAGACTCTTTATTTACGATTGATCTCCATAAATGAAATAGCGACTGGCGACCTGCTCAATAAAATGCTTACCCATCATCCGGTAGCCATCCGCATTGGGGTGAAGGTCGTCGGGCAACAGATGCACCAAGGCTGGACCAAAGATGTCCAAGCCATTGACATAGTGAATGTGTTTATCCCCATGTGCTTGCAAAGTCGTGACGACTTGGGCAATTTTGCTACGCATCTCTTGCAAGGTCAGCCCCGCCACATTTTTGGTGTACTCTCGCTTGGGCGAGTAGATGGGCGACATGATGACCAGCGGTGTGTAGCGGTGGCCTTCACGCACAATCTGGATGAAGCCCATGAACGAGGCGGCAAAGGTGCGCGCATTGAGTGTGCTGCCCCCATAGATGTTGATGCCGACACAGAGCGAAATGAAGTCGGCGGGTCGATCACGAATCACCCGTGCCATCATGCTGTCGAGATGGCATTGCCCGCCAAACCCTAGACAGGTGAGATCGTAGTCAAAGTAGCGCGCTGCGATGGCAGGCCATGTATGCGCTGGTGAATCAGCGGTGCGACACTGTGTAATTGAACTACCATATGTGATCCAGCGTGGACCATTGTCTTTGGAAATGGGGTTAATGGTTGTCCCTGACTCAACAGTTAATTCTTGTAGTCGAAATTCACCAAATTGAGGTAGCCACAGGTCTATGCGTTTCGGTCTTGGTGGCAAATTGACAAAACGAAATCTACCTTGTACATCCACTGTGGCTGTGTCAACGTGCTGCCCATCCACAAAGAGATCAAGCGGTGACATCTCAGGGTATGGGGCTGTATGTCCCACCAGCATGGTCGTATTGCTCATAAACGAGAGCCGTACACCCGCTGGCATGGCCGCACGTTTGACCAATTCTGGATGAAAAAGAGATTGCTCTATGTATGGGATACGCCAAGGCATTGAATAGGCGTCTGTGTGTTCGACCGAAACTGCACCCAGCCATGTGAGGTGTGAATCGTTTGGTTTGATTGTGGTTGGCATCGTTGTTCCCTTCATATGTGTGAAGTTTAGACATAAGGAGATTGGTCCAATGGATTGATGGATAGACCAATCTGAATGACTTATAAGCTTACCTGCATAATCGTGACCATTTCATCAAGATACTCAACGTCTTCAACCCGTACCCAGCCTAATCGTTCATAAAAGGTCTGTCGGTCGGGTGTCATCAGGTAGAGCGTCTCGACCCCAAGCTTCTTGGCTTCGTCCATGACGCGTTGGACAATCGCCGAGCCAACACCACGACCACGATGCGCCTCGTCGGTATAAACGCTGGCAAGCCAAGGTGTCAGGTCCAAGCGTGTATCCATATCATGGGGAATGAGGCTAGAAGAGCCGAGTACAGCGTCTCCTTCAATGGCAATCAGAACAGTTGGGATTTCATGGTGTCCCATATTGCCTTGAAGTCGTTTGATGCGTCTTTCAAGTGTGTCATCATGACGCAGATGCCCCCAAGCCGCATGATGCCAGCGGGCGACAGTCGGGATATGATGGGGATGATCTGCTAGATAGACAATATTCATAATCTGTCACTCATCACAGGGGTTGGCTTATAATTGGCCTGACGGTCACGCAGTAGTTGCAGCGTTGCCTGTGCCCCAATGGTCTGGTGCCGATGGTTAAGTTGCTCACCGTTGAGCGGCATAGCACCATGATTCACACGCTGGATAGTACTTTCATGCATATTTGATGAGCCTGGTGATGTTATTGCTGTCTGAACAGGGGTAGAGTTCGGTTGAATCCGCTGTGAGGAGGGCTTCGGAACATTTGATTGTTGAACCCGTTCTGACATAAATACTCCTTAAGAATCATTATAATAAGTCACATAGCTTTCGATGTAGGGTTACTCATTACAAGCATACCAGAAATTCGATGGAGTGTCTATAACGAAACAAGATACTGTGGTCGCTTTTTACACTCTTCAAATAATTTCGCAAGCTTGGCGAAGATTAGGTTCTTTGGGGTCCCCCGCAATGAAACACAATCCATATGATAGTACAATATAATTTAACAATAAACATTATAAAGCAGAAAAATAATGCAAAATATAAAATTTGTAATAAAAATGAAATGGTCAAAAAGATATGAGATAACATCGGAGAGGCGATGTGTTGCACTAGCCTTGGGAGGAGGCAAGCCTGGGGCGACGACGATTGTTGAAGATGTTGGTGTCCATGACAAAACGATGATAAAAAGAAGAAAGTAAATTGGCTGTAATCAAAGAGGGGCAGAACAATGGTAACGACGTTTATTGGGTTTACTTATATCGAAGGAAATTGCCAAAGGGGGAACACAGATAACTTGCTTCTCCTTGGCTAGAAACTTCGTGATTTATGACTTCTTCTTTATTTAGTGTATACTCCATAGGTACGTATATTCTATTTGGCCTATCTAGGAGGTATGCATGACAACCCAACCTAAACAACATCCACAACTCACCTTTGACATGACCGTCAATACGGAGCGTGAAGCCTATGTCGAAGCCCAGATTATTGCCTACAACCATCAACACAATGCATTCATCGGTGAAAATTATGGACCGCCTTATCATGCTGAACAGATTCACCTCTATGCCCTCGATGCCAATGGTGAGGTCGTTGGCGGTTTGACAGGACGCACCCATGCCATTCACTCTTGGCTAGAGATTGTAATGATTTGGGTACGCGAAGACCTGCGGCATCATGGCATTGGACGTTCACTGATGATACAGGCCGAAGCAGGGGCGGTCAAACGAGGTTGTCTGTATGCACGTCTCTCAACCTCCCGTCATCAAGCACCACAATTTTATGAAAAGCTGGGCTACATCGAATATGGCCGATTAGAAAACTGCCCACCAGGTGATTTGTGCTTTTACTATCGGAAAGACCTTGTGTAGGTGAGGAGGGTTCATGATTATTGCCGCTTATGTCTTCACAATATGTACAATCATCGTGATTCTCTTCCAGTTTGCGCTGGCAGCGGGAATGCCTTGGGGACACTTGGCAATGGGTGGTCGATTCGCCGGTGTGATGCCACCCGCCATGCGTGTCGGTGCGATCATCCAGGCCGCATTGTTGGCGTTTCTGGCAATGATTGTCTTAGCCAGATCAGGTACGGCCTTCACAGGCATGTATTCGATGTCAACAACGGGGATATGGGTGGTGGTTGCCATTAATGGATTATCACTGGTTATGAACTTGATCACGCCAAGCAAATGGGAGCGCATTCTTTGGTCCCCCGTTGTCTTAATCATGACTGTGTGCAGTCTGCTGGTTGCGCTGAATTAAGGCCATTCCACAAAATTAAATGTCCATTAAAACGTGGAGTGAGCAGTCTCTACTGTGGGTTTTACACGGGTGAGCCGGCGTTAGAGAACGCCTACCCCGCGTAGATTTATTTCTGTGGAATGGCCTAACAGAACCATACAATAAGGAGAACACAATGACACAAGATTTTTATACCAAGCCAGCCGTAGACAGCAACATCTCATATGGATGCCCTGTCACAGCCTTGGGTGAGGCTTTCAACCCATTTGAAGACCCGTACATCAGCGACCCCTATCCCTTTTTAGCCCAAGCGAGAGAAGAAGAGCCTGTCTTTTTCAGCCCAGAAATCAACCACTTTGTTGTTACACGTTATGAGCATGTGCGCGAGATGCTGACCAATACCGATGACTACTCGTCACGCATGGCGCAGTCACCGATCAAGCCTTGGCCTCAAGAGGCGGTAGAGATGTTTGCTGCCGAGGGGTTTAACTTGGTCCCAACACTGTCCAACAATGACCCACCATCGCATCTGCATGTGCGTAAATTCTTGTCCAATGCCTTTACACCCAAACGCGTCCAGTGGATTGAGCCACATATTCGCCGCCTCGTGAATGAAACCATCGATCAATTTATTCACATGGGGCGTGCCGATTTGGTCAAAGAGTTACTCTATGAAACACCCGCTAGAGTGTTGTTTACCTTCTTGGGCATCCCCGACGACACGATTGAGCAGGTCAAAGAATGGTCGGCAGGACGCGCATTGCTGACTTGGGGCAAACTGCCCGATGAAGAAATCCTTGCCGCCATGCCTACCTTTATCGAGTATCTGCGTTTTTGCTATGAATTGGTGGACAGATTGGAGAAAAATCCGGGCGAGGATTACACCAGCGAAATGCTCATCCGCCTAAAAGAAGAGGAACCTGTCGGCTTTGACAAAACACGCCTCATCATCACCGTTTTTGGGTTGTTGATGGCGGGACATGAGACCACGACCAACCAATCGGGCAATGGCATCCGCACCCTGCTCGAACAACGACACAATTGGGAAGCCCTCTGTGCCGATCCATCACTGATTCCCAGCGCGTCCGAGGAAATCATCCGCTACGATTCCAGCGTCATCTCTTGGCGTCGTGTTGCCAAAGCAGACATGGAGATTGAAGGCGTGACCATTCCCAAAGATGCCCAGATTTTGGTGATGCTGGGAGCAGCCAACCGTGATGAACGCAAGTTTAAAAACGCTGAAACCTTTGATATTCGCCGCAAGAATGCGCGTCAGAACCTCTCCTTTGGCATGGGCAATCACTACTGTTTGGGCGCACCACTGGCACGGCTGGAACTGAACATCTTTTTGAAAGAACTCACCCGACGTATGCCGTCAATGCGTCTTGTGGAGGGGCAAACATTTACCTATTCACCCAATACATCGCATCGGGGGCCGCAACAACTTTTGGTTGAGTGGGATGTTGAATAGAATATAATTAACTATGGATGGAGAGATGACCAATCTGAAGGTCTCGATACTTTCTCAGCCATAAAATAGGAGGAACTATATGGCAAACACACCACAAAAAATTCATGTGGATGCAATTGAAAAAGAGGTTGTCGGCAATGGTGATAAATTTGCAGCCACCATTGGCACGATCACCCAGTTAATGGGCATGACCAAGCTAGGCTGTACGATGGTTGAGATTGAGCCGGGAAAACGGGCTTGGCCTTATCATCTGCATTATGGACAGGAGGAACTGTTTATCATTCTTGAAGGCGAAGGGACGCTGCGCTATGACGATGAAGAATATCCGATTACGCAGGGAGAAATTTTCTTTGCACCCATCGGTGAAGGCACGGCGCACCAGATCATGAATACATCCGATACCCCTATGCGCTATCTGGCCTTAAGCTCAATGTCCGATCCCGAAGTCTGCTACTATCCTGACTCACAAAAATATGGCTCCTATTCAGACTTGGGACTTCAATTTTTGTCGCGTAAAGAATCGGCGGTTGAATATATGGATGGTGAAGTGTGACCCCGCGGCAGCCACCGGGTAGCCCCCGACTGCAAGCCTTGTATCATGAACTTGAAGCCGGTGATACATACGCACTCGATGCCTTTTGGTATGAAATCCGAGGAAAGGGTGCGCCCTTGGTAGAAGACATTGAGGGTAGCGGTAATGAGGTATTGGTCACATTTCTGTGGCGAGCCAATGACAGCATAACCAATGTCTTCATCTTTGGTGGACCCGCCGAGCAAGCCCCCATGACACGGCTTGGTGACACAGATTTATGGTACAGAAGCTATCACATCCGCAGTGACGCCCGCTTCACCTATGAACTGGGCCCAACCAATCAGCCTGTGCCGGAGAATCCAGCGGGATGGGATCCAAATCTGGCAATGTGGCAAACTGACCCGCTCAATCCAGAGCAGTGTACCTATCCGCATGATCCGGAAGGTTCGTTCTTTGGCTATACAGCGTCGTTGGTTGAGTTGCCAAATGCGCTGCCACAGCCTTGGCTTAAACCCACTGCAAGCATACCCGCTGGGAAAACGGATTTGGTGCGCTATCAAAGTCAGCTATTGAACAATACACGGCGCGTTTGGGTTTACACACCACCCGCCGTCGCAGAACCAAGCGATCCATATAATCTGCTCATCCTCTTTGACGGCTTTGTCTACAGCCAAGTCATCCCCACCGCCACTATTCTGGATAATCTGCTGGCCGTAGACAAAATCAAGCCAACAGTGGCGGTGATGATTGACCCCGTTGACCGCGCATCGGAACTGGACGGCAGCCAACAGTTCACCACCTTTCTGGTTGATGAGTTTCTGCCTTGGATTCGTGAGTGCTATCCTGTCACCGATGCGGCTGTACACACAACGATTGGTGGTTCTAGTATGGGCGGATTGGCGGCATTGTATACGGCACTGGAACGACCCGATGTCTTTGGCAATGTCATCTCGCAATCGGGTGCCTTCTGGTTTGGCAACCCAGATAATCAGGACTGGTTTGTTGCGAAAGTTGCGAACGAGTTTCAGCCATCGCCAGAGCATCTGTTGTCGATCTATATGGATGTCGGGCTGTATGAACCCATCAACCTACACATTAACCGCAAAATGCGCGATGTGTTGCAGCAAAAAAAGATGAACATCGAGTACAGCGAAGTAAGCCGAACCCATGAACCACTCTCTTGGCAAGAGGGGCTGATGGAGGTACTGTCAAAATAAGGAATAAGGATTTAATAAAACCGGAAACTTACAATTTCGTCATTCCTGCCCCTGTGAAGACAGGGGCAGGAATGACAAGTTTCGGGTCTTATTTGATCCGCGTTCCTAAAAGAGCAAACGACAGTATCGCAGGTTGGCTACCTGCGTCACAGATAACCAATCTGTGTTATTGGTTTATACTTGCCTATTCGACAAAAAAGAAGGAAACCTACATATGTCACAATCATCACATCAGCTACAGGTCTTTATTTCCACATACACAGAGGGCAAGGCAGGTGCTGTTCATGCGTACCAGCTTGACGTAGCGTCGGGGCAGCTAACCTTGCAAGCCCACACCGATCATCCTGAGAAACCCTTCTTTCTGGTCCTTTCACCAGACCGTACTATACTCTACGTCGCACATGGGTCTGAACAGGCTGACGAGGGACGCAATGGATATGTGTCTGCCTACAAAATTGTCGATGATACAGGCCAACTTACCTTTATCAATCGGCAATCCACACAAGGCACAACTGTCTGTTATGTCGATGTAGACCCCAGTGGGCGCACCTTGGTCGCCGCAAACTATCGTTCGGGGTCGGTGATCTCTTTTCCGTTGGGCGCAGATGGAGCAGTAGGTAAAGCCGTCTCGTTCATCCAGCATGAGGGTTCAAGCATCAACCCAGAGCGTCAGCAGGAGGCCCATGCACACTGTATCACCATCACACCCGACGGTACACATGCCTATGCCGCTGACCTTGGGATGGATAAACTTATGAGCTATCAACTGGACCCTGCAACCGCCCAATTATCCCCCAGCACACAGCCCTACGCCACCGCCAAAGCAGGCTCTGGACCTCGTCACTTTGTCATCCACCCCAATGAGCGACACGCATACACAGTCAACGAATTAGACAACAGTGTCAGCATGTATGAGTATGATCGCAGCCAGCGTTCGCTCTTGGAGCAACAGTGGATTTCGACCGTTCCCGACACTTTTGAGGGCGTGTCCCATTGTGCAGATATCCAAATTACACCCAATGGCCGCTTTCTTTATGCCAGCAATCGTGGACACGACAGCATTGCTATTTTTGAAGTGGGTGATGAGGGCAAACTGACACGTATTGGGATTGAACCCAGTGGTGGTGAACAGCCACAGAACCTTGCCATCACACCCGATGGGTCACTGCTGCTCTGCGCCAATATGAGTGGTGGCTGCGTCACAACGTTCCGCATTGACGCCGAGACAGGGCAGATGACGCCTGTGGGTGAGCCAGTGGCAATGCCCATGCCTTCATGCATCAAGATTCGGTAGACATGAGAAAACAACTCAAAAGATATTTGGGGCTGGCTCTTATCCTCCTGACGATGGCGTGTACCATACACCCCATCACACCAGACGACGTACCTCTTGTCTATATTCCAGCCGGGGCTTTTCTGATGGGCAGTCACCCATCCGAGCCAGGTTCGGGGCCGGACGAATATCCACAGCACACCGTCATGTTGGATGCCTTTTGGATGGATCAGACGGAAGTCACCAATGAGCGGTATCAACGTTGTGTAGCGGCAGAGGCATGTCGCCCAATTATCACGCCCCGTGATGACTTCTACACACAGCCCGACTTTCCCGTACAAGGGGTCGCATGGCCGGAGGCAGTGGCCTACTGTCGTTGGGTCGGGCGACGGCTACCCACCGAGGCCGAATGGAAGAAGGCCGCACGTGGTACAGCCGGGCAACGTTTCCCTTGGGGTGACAGTGTGCATTCCGTTCTCAACCAATGGCAACAGCAAAAGAAGCACAACGAAGCACAGATTGCCTTGGTAGAGGGGCTTGCCAAGCGCAAACAACAATTGTATGATGAACAAAAACGTCAATTTGGCCGATTAGACCGTTATCTTGACACTGCCGAGTATGGTCCAACGTGGCTATCAAACCCACAGCTTGCGCAGCTAGTGGCAGACAGTATGCACTTTTATGATGGCGAAAAATATCGACTGCCTATTGAGTAGACAAACATGACAGGCAGGATGCCTGCGTTACTGTACTGCGACAAACATAACAGGCAGGATGCCTGTGTTATAAGGAGAAAACCATGACTTTTCAAGACCTACACACAAATTTCAATCAACACGGCCACGCCATTGCACGGTCGTTGTTCACACAGGAAGAGACTGCATTCTACCGTGACCATTACATGACCTTGCGTGAGAATGGACAATACGCAGGGGATTTGGTCAACCAGTGGGATGATGGCGAGCAGGACCCGCTCAAACGCTATCCTCGTATGTTTAATATGCATCACTGGGATGACGTGAGCCGTGGCTGGCTGCTCAGTGAACGCATTCGCCAATGCATGGTCGCGATGTTGGGGCGCGACCCCTATGCCATCCAGACTATGCTTTACTTTAAGCCACCCGGCTCACGTGGACAGGCATTGCACCAGGACCAATATTATCTACGCGCTGCGCCTGGTACAAGCATCGCCGCGTGGATGGCTCTCGACGCGATTGACGAGGCCAACGGCTGTCTGCAAATTGTCCCAGAAACGCAGGAACTGCCTCTCATCTGTCCAGTTGAGGCCGATGAAAGTGAAAGTTTCACCACCGTCGTTGTGCCACTACCAAATGGGTTGGATCCCATTCCTATGCGTCTCAACCCAGGCGATGTACTCTTCTTCAACGGCCAACTCATTCACGGCAGCTTCCCCAACAGTACCACAGACCGCTTCCGTCGTTCACTGGTGGGTCACTACATCGAGGGGCACGCCGAGCAAGTGATGGCCTTTGACCACCCTGTTCTGCGTATGGATGGTAGCGTGGTCGAAGAGATGAAGGCCAGCCCTTCTGGTGGCGAATGTGGTGTGTGGGTGGATCGCGATGGCGAGCAGTTGGTCGATGTGAGCCGTATATACGCGTCTACATCGAGTGTCGAGACCGTGCCGATTTCTGCATAATCATTCCTGCCAAATCCAGCAAAACATGGTAAATCCACATTTTACTTGTTGATTTTTATGGAATATCCACAAGGCTCTTATGATTTTACGGGTTTTAGTACAAGATTTACCATCGGCACATTACATAGTTGAGCGAGACTATTTGGGCTGTCCCTATCAGTCGTTTATTCTCTGCTTGAAAAGCGTGTTGCGGCAACCTCTGCCACATAGTTCATAATCTTCTCACGAAAATTCGTTACACTAAATCGCTCCGCCTGCGCTCGACAGGCCATTGGATCGTAAGCGGATGGGTCAAACGATTCAACTACCTGCTGTAGACTCTCTGGCGTCTGTTCATCAAACAGTTCGCCAGTAACACCGGGGACAACCGTGTCCAACGCACCACCACCCGCATAGGCGATAACGGGGCGTCCCGCGCTCATGGCCTCCACAGGTGCAATGCCAAAATCTTCCAAGCCAGGAAAAAGAAAAGCCTTGCAATGCTGAAGCAGGGGTAGCACGTCGTCGTTAGATAAACGCCCCATAAACTGGATATTGTCACCCGCCTGTGCTTCGAGCATGTCGCGGTCACGTCCATCACCGACAATAATCAGCTTTTCATGCGGCAGTTGATTAAAAGCGGCAATGGCAAGGTCTACACGTTTATAGGGAATCAACCGCCCCAGCATCAGATAGTAGTCACCAATGGATGTATCCTCTGTATCGGGTGTCAGTACATGGGTATTGACAGGCGGGTGGATAATCACACTCTCACGCCCATAGATATCACGGATACGCTTTTGCACTTCGCTGCTGATGGCGATAAAGTAATCAACATCCTGTGCGACAGCGCGATCCCAACGTCGGAGCATTGCCAGCAACGGCTGTAGCCCTACGTTGAGCAATCCACCAATCTGTTCGCGCTCACGGTATTGCTCATAGAGCCATAAATAACGTGTTGGTGTCAGACAGTAACAAATGTGAACGGGTCTGTTTTTCGGTTTAGAAAGCAAGCCAGAGCCAACCCCATGACAAAACCCACTCTTATTGCTGAGAATCAAGTCATACTCAGACAGGTCGGTTTGGGCAAAGGCAAGCGGATAGAGTGGCAGATAGCGTTGGTGGTGGGTAGTGACGCTAGGCAGACGTTGCATAAAGCTGGTGCGGATATCCCATGCTTGATAGCGCGACGGCATCAACGCTGGTGCGTACATACTTGTGTAGATTGGGGCTATCGGAAAGAGACTGTTAAACTCTTCTAGCACATTTTCAGCCCCACCAATCTGGTTGAGCCAATCATGCACCAAGGCAAGGTTTAGGTTGTCAAATGTGTTGTTGTGATATACTGTGGACATTGGCAAAAGTTAATTTGTTAATTGTTGAATTGTTGAATTGTTGAATTGTTGAAGGGTTAATGAACAGGGCAGGGTAAATTTGTCAGATAAAAACAGACAAGACGACAGAGTGGGCGTAGATGCATTTGTGGCTCATGTACGTCAACGCGCAGATGTCCTTTATCAGGACACAGAGCATCACCCAAATAGACAAGTCACACGCCAGTTTATTCTTGATATGGCTCGTGACTATGCGAATATCAAGTTAAACGATCTCAAAACCCCCATCAAATTCTACAAACAAATCTCAGAATCGCCCCCGATACGGTTTGGTTTACAGGGCTTTCGTGCCGATATTCTTGACGATTACAACCCCGCCAGACACTATACAGCCTTTGTCTTCGCAGGCTATTTCATGCCTACCCCCCTTGCTCTTCTTAGCCTATATGCATGGGAAGCCCTTGGTTTCATCCGCTACCGAGGCCATTGGAGCGTCCCCGACATTCTCAGCGGCAAAATCGGCATCCAGCATGGACGCGCTGTCCGGCGAGAGGGGGGGCGTGTGTTGCCAGCGTTGATTGAACGAGACTTGAAGGATGTGGGGGTGTGATGGTGTATGGGTGTAGGGGTGTATGGGTGTGTGGGTGTGTGGGTGTGTGGGTGTACGTGTATCCAACGCTACTCTTTTGAATCTTTGATGATCCATGAGTCGGCGTGGTGTATCATGCCTACAAGGGTTCCGATGATTTCATGGTATTCACGGTATAATTCATGGCCTTCTTCACGGGTTATGTATTCGCATCTGGTTGCAAACTCGATCCAAACCTGTGTTTCTGCTGCTTCACACTCACAGTCGGACAGTTTGCTTATAAACGCTTTCACATAACGCCTTTTTCGCCATGCCTCGGCAAAATTTGCACAGACTGAACGAGAAGAGCGACGAATCTGGTCTGTCAATGAATAACGCTCCTCCTTCGGAAACGACTTCGATACCTCAAATACCTCCATAGCCACATCCAAAGCCTTATTATAAACATCCATATCCGTATGAACCTGTGCAAATTTACCACTCATTCTTATATCCTCCAACACCTACACACCCATACACCCATACACCCATACACCCACACACTCCTACACTCACCCGTGTCTCTGCATAAACCGATACATCCGCTCCAATGCTTGCTCGATGTTGGATTCGCTGGCGGCATAGGCACAGCGCACATGGCCTTCACCACCTTTGCCAAAGGAGCTGCCTGGAATCACGGCGACGTGTTCCTCGGTGAGCAGTTGTTCGGCAAAATCGTGTTCATTCATGCCCGACTTTTTGATGCTGGGAAAAGCGTAGAACGCGCCCTTGGGTTCAAAACAGTCCATGCCCAGTTCGTTTAGCCCGTTGACAATCAGTTGGCGACGCTTGTCATAGCTGGCAACCATTTCTTGTACATAGTCCTCAGACACAGGGTCCGTGAAAGCGGCGATGGCGGCATCCTGCCCGACGGTGGGCGCAGACATGATGAGATATTGATGAATTTTATGCATTGCCCCAATCAGCGTCTCTGGACCCAGTGCATAGCCGATACGCCAGCCCGTCATGGCATAGTCTTTGCTCATCCCACCCAAGTGAATCGTGCGCTCGGCCATCCCTGGCAACGATGCAAACATCACATGTTGATGTCCAGCATAGACCAAACGATCATAGATTTCATCTGAAATCACAATCAGATCATGCTTTTCGGCAATGGCTGCAATTTTGAGCAGCCCCTCCCGATCCATCACAGCCCCAGTCGGGTTGGAAGGGAAGCCGATGAGCAGAGCCTTCGTCCTCGGTGTGATGGCGGCTTCGATGGCCTCCGGTGTAATCTCAAAATCATTCTCAGCATAGGTTGGGACATCGACAACTGTGCCGCCAGAGAGGGTGACGCTGGCGGTGTAGCTGACAAAACAGGGCTGCGGCACAATAACCTCATCACCCGTGTCGAGAATCGCCTGCATGATGAGATACATGGCCTCGCTGACACCGACCGTCACCAACACCTGTGTGGCGGGGTTATAGTGGGGACCGCCATAACGGTTATGCAGGTTTGCCACAATCAATTCTCGCAGTTCTGGTCGCCCAGAGTTGGATGTATAGGATGTTTGACCCTTTTGCAGGCTGGCAATGCCTGCGTTCAAAATCGGCGGTGGTGTCACAAAATCCGGCTCACCAATCCCCAATGTGATGACATCATCCATTGTCTCGGCAATTTCAAAAAAGCGACGAATGCCCGACGGCGGTACAGCCTGAACACGCTGACTTAGACGGCTTTGGTGCGACTGCATCGTACGGCTATTACTATTTCCATTGCCATTTATGTGTTGGTGATTGGGTTGACCCAGAGCACCATTATTCTGTATATTCATAATTCGCAAATTCCTCTTTCGCTGGTTATTCTTCTAACACTCAATCATTTTATATTTTGCCATTGATCAGATAACCCTGTTATCGATCAAATTCCTGTTAGACGGTGGAAAGCCGAACACAACCGCATAGCCGACATCTATACGATTGCCGGCAGGCTGCTTTAGCCAATCCACCCAAGCCAAATCCGAGACTTGGCTTCCAGCGAACATCTACAAATGAAATCATCATAATCGTTTTCTGGTTCTATTCCCAACTGTATCAACCACCCAAGCTTGGTCGCCGCTCATGCCAGATTGTACTCTGCTCATAGGCATGGGCAGCACGGAGAACCACTTCTTCACCTAAACGCGGCCCAATCAGTTGCAGACCGATGGGCAGATTTTGCCCATCAAAGCCACAGGGAACGCTGATCCCACAGATGCCAGCGAGATTGATCCCCAGTGTAAACACATCTGTTAAATACATCTGAATTGGATCATCGACCTTTTCACCAATTTTAAACGCTGTTGTTGGGGAGACAGGTCCGGCAATGACATCCACCTGTTCAAAGGCTTGCTCAAAATCCTGTTTGATCAGCGTGCGTACCTGCTGCGCTTTGACATAGTAGGCGTCATAGTAGCCCGCACTCAATGCATAGGTTCCCAGCATGATGCGTCGTTTGACTTCAGGACCAAACCCTTCACCGCGTGTTTCACGGAAGTTGTCAAACATACCGTCTGCGCCTGCACTGTGCCCAAACCGCACCCCATCGTAGCGGGTGAGGTTGGCACTTGCCTCTGCGGTTGCGACCAAATAATAGACAGGCATCCCATTGTCTGTGTGGGGCAGACTCACAGGCACGACTGTTGCGCCAAGTGACTCCATTTGCGCGATGGCTGTACGCACCGCCGTCTCAACTTCAGGCTGCATCCCGTCGATAAAATACTCATCGGGTACACCAATACGCAATCCCGAAATGTCGCCCGTCAAGGCGGCACGGTAATCAGGCACGTCAACAGGCATGGACGTACTGTCCAGCGGATCGTTGCCTGCGATGACCTGTAACATCAATGCTGCATCCTCAACCGTTTTGGTCAACGGCCCCACCTGATCCAAGCTACTCCCATAGGCGACCAATCCATAGCGACTGACACGGCCATACGACGGTTTCAGCCCCACGATGCCACATAGTGATGCAGGCTGACGCACACTACCGCCGGTGTCTGTTCCCAACGCCCCCAGTGCTTCATCCGCAGCCACCGCGGCCGCAGAGCCACCGCTGCTACCACCGGGTACACAGTCCAAATGCCAAGGGTTGTGTGTCGTGAAGTAGCCACTGTTCTCTGTGCTGGACCCCATTGCAAACTCATCGGTATTGGTCTTGCCCAACATCACCATGCCTGCATCCTGCAATCGTTTCACCACTGTTGCTGTGTAGGGTGGTTTGTAGCCCTTCAAAATTTTACTGCCGCAGGTTGTCTGCACCCCTTCTGTGGACAGGACATCTTTAATCGCCAGTGGCACACCCAGCAGTAGTGCATCCTCACCTTGGCGACGTTGCTCATCGGCGGCAGCAGCTTGCACCAGTGCTGACTCCGCCGTCAACGTCAGATACGCCTTGACATCATTGTCTACAGCTGCAATCCGATCAAGATGGGCCTGTGTCAGTTCGACTGAGGTGAAATCCCCGTTGCGCATCCCCGCCAATGATTCCGCAATCGTGAGTTGATGTAGTTGTTTGGTCATTAATTTCTTGTTCCTATTTAATCGTAACGCGGACATCCTGTCCGCAACGGGCTGGAAGCCCATGTTAGGCTACTCCACAGAAATAATTACCCGCGGAGTAGGCAGTCTCTACTGCCGGATTTCCCGTGTACGATCCGCAATAGAGATTGCTAACTCCGCCCTTCAGTGGGTAATTTATTTTGTGGAATGGCCTTACTTAATCTTCAAACACAGCACGAACCCGAAAGAACCCATCATCGCTGTCTGGCGCATTGGCGAGCGCGGTCTCGTTGGAAAGACAATCATCCGGCTCGTCCTCACGCATCACATTGGTCAGCGGTAAAATATAGGGTGTCGGTGGTACACCACTAGTGTCGATCTCGGTCAACGCCTCAGCATAGCCCAAAATATCAGAGAGTTGCTGTGCATATTGTGCGACCTCTTCATCGGTGAGACGCATCTTTGCCAACTCGGCAACATGTTTTACTTCATCAATTGATAATCGCATCGTTCTTTCCTATCTTCCAATGTTACTACCCAATATGTGAGCCTACCCTTCGGGAGGTGGCGACAGATGCTTTGGTCACGCAATCTATTTTTCGCCACCTCGCGAAGGTTTTATCTCAAATATAGGATAGCCATACCCCATAAAAAAACCGTGGAAATCAATTCCACGGTGTATCTACTCGTTATTGTCATTACGCTGTAAACGCATCTGTGATCAATCAACACCGTGTTTCGATCTGTTGTGGTTTTTCGTACCCCAGTAAATTCACAGTGTGATGATTGATTGCAAGCTCAACCCTTACCGAGGCACGCAAATCGCTGCCGCCCCAGCAGAATTTAGTTTTATGTGTATTGTTTGCCTATCTATTTGCTTAATCACAGTTGTCTTGTTCATGCGAATAAATTAAAATAATTTTGTTTACAAATGCTTGCAGGAAAGTATAATCAACCTCGTGGATTCTGTCAAACTGGTTTATATGCAATTTTTATTCCTGTGGTCAGGAAACGGCTATGCTAGAATTAGTCTCAGGTTTTGATTGTACAGTAGGAGGAGGGGAGTATATCTGAATTAGTACGATTTGAATGGGCAGTAAAATACCTTTTGCAAGATAAGGTAAATTTTGATATTTTAGCAGGGTTCCTGAGTGCAGCTCTTGATGAAGATGTGGAAGTGGTACAGATGCTAGAAAGCGAAAGCTATCAAAGGCATGTCTATGATAAACAAAAGAGAGTTGTATTTTTGAGGAAACACGACGTATCCTTCATGAAGAGGCGTTGGGAGAAGCACAAAAAAAAGGATTCGCACAAGGTCTTCAGCAGACTATCGAGGATAGCATTGAACGTGGCCGTCAGCAAGGCATTGAGCAAGTTCGTGCTGAAGGCAAACGTCAACAAGTTGCTACCATCCAAAATGCGTTAAACATGGGTCTGACTGCCAGTCAAGTTGCGCAGATGATGGGGCTGACAGAAGCTGAAATCAACGAAGCTATCGAACAACCATAAGGACAACATATCTATAATGTCAACATACACCAACCGTCTCGCCAATGAGACCTCCCCTTATTTATTACAACATGCTCACAATCCGGTAGACTGGTATCCTTGGGGTGAAGAGGCACTCAGCAGGGCACGGGGTGAAGACAAGCCCATCTTTCTCAGCATCGGCTACAGTGCCTGCCACTGGTGTCATGTCATGGAACGTGAGAGCTTTGAATCAGAAGAGACAGCGGCTCTGATGAACGCACACTTTGTCAACATCAAGGTGGATCGCGAGGAGCGGCCTGACCTCGACGCCATTTACATGGAAGCAGTGCAGGCCATGACGGGACATGGTGGCTGGCCGATGAGCGTTTTTCTGCTACCTGATGGTCAGCCCTTTTATGGGGGAACCTACTTCCCGCCAGCCCCTCGTTATGGAATGCCTAGTTTTACACAAGTCCTAGAGTCTATCGCCAACAGCTACGGCACACGCCGCGCGCAGGTGGACAGCCAAGCAGAACGATTGACAGACATGCTTCAACGGAGTACATTCGAGGGCATAGGCGGTGACGACTCGTTGAGTACAGCCACGCTTGATGAAGCGGTTGCGTCACTCAAAGAATACTTTGACGATGAAGATGGCGGGTTTGGGAGCCAGCCCAAATTTCCTCAACCGATGACACTCGATTTTGCTATGACGCAGTACAAACGGACAGGTGATTTGGATACGCTTTACATGGCAGAGTTGACCCTGCAAAAGATGGCACGGGGCGGCATCTATGATCAGCTTGGGGGTGGCTATGCGCGCTATAGCACAGACTCCGTGTGGCTGGTTCCACACTTTGAAAAGATGCTCTATGACAACGCACAGTTGTTACGCAGCAATCTTCATGCGTGGCAAATTACAGGCGAGGGTGTCTATCGGCAGGTGGTCGATGAAACGATTGATTATGTGTTGCGTGAAATGACAAGCCCATCAGAAGACTCACGCTTAGAGAATAAAACGGGTGGCTTCTACAGCGCACAGGATGCTGACAGCGAAGGCGAAGAGGGCAAGTTCTTTGTCTGGGCATCAGCCGAGATTGAGTCCATTCTGGGGGAAGAGAACGCCGCCATCATTGAAGATTACTATGGTGTCTCGGCCTATGGTAACTTTGAGGGGCATAACATCCTGCATGTCAATCGCACGGTCGAATCGGTAGCCAAACGGTTTAGAATCAACGAGCAAGCCGTTGGGCAGATTTTAGCCGATGGGCGTCAGAGGCTCTTTGACGAGCGTGAGAAACGGGTGAAGCCGGGGCGTGATGATAAAATTTTGACCGAGTGGAATGGGCTGATGATTCATGCATTGGCCGAGTGCGGCGTTGTGCTGGAGCGGTCTGATGCCGTCAATGCGGCCATCAACGCGGCTGAGTTTATCCTCACCAACATGAGTCAGGAAGACGGTCGGCTCTACCGCAGTTATAAAGATGCCCCCAATAAAAATAAAGGGGCTCGATTCAATGCCTATCTTGAGGATTACGCTGCCTTTATCCGCAGCCTGATTGCGCTCTACGAAGCCACCTTTGAGCTACGCTGGTTGGGTGAGGCTAGCCGACTGACGAAAATCATGATTGAGCAGTTTGCGGACGAAGCAGGTGGGGGCTTTTTCCAAACAGGCAAAGACCACGAGCAGTTGGTGGTGCGCCGCAAAGACCTTATCGACAACGCCATTCCTAGCGGTAATTCAATGGCCGCTGAGTCACTGCTGCGCTTGGCTGTGCTGCTCGGTAATGATGAATATCGGAAGCTGGCATTGCGCATTCCCCAGATTACCAGCGAGATGATGGGGCGTCAACCGACAGGCTTTGGCCGTGTCCTCTGTGCATTAAACACACTATTGACACCCAGCCAAGAGGTTGCCATCATTGGCGATCCTGCATTGCCAGAAACACAAGCGTTGCTACACGAAGTTCATTATCGTTATTTACCCAACACCGTCGTCGCGCTGTGTCATCCAGATGAAACGTCCATGCTTCCACTACTAGAGGGACGTACTTTGGTGGGCGGAAAACCAACGGCCTATGTCTGTGAAAATTACGCTTGCAAGTTACCAGTGACAGAGGCGTCGGCGTTGGGTAAGTTACTTGATCAGTAGGTCAATTTTCAGTAGGTCAGTTTTCAGTAGGTCAGTTTTCAGTAGGTCAGTTACTGACCCACTGACATACCGACACACCGACACACCGACCTACCAGCCATACAATTTTCACCCATTATGGGTATATCATTCAGGAGAAAACCATGTTAACGTTTGAACACACAGTCAATCGCTTTGGCGGTGTCATCATAGACCCAAGTTCATTACCCAGCGAAACCAGTGATTTTACAGAAGACCTCTATCTTGCACTAGAAGCATGGCGAGGTGAGGGGCATAAGTTGGTTTGGCTGGAAGTGCCCATTGCACATGCAATTATTGTGCCGATTGCCACCGAAGCAGGATTTGTGTTTCATCATGCCACCGAAACCTATTTGATGATGGTCTATCGCTTGGTCGATGGCGCGTTTGTGCCTGATTATGCAACCCATCACATCGGTGCAGGTGGTGTCGTCATCAATGACAAAAATGAATTATTGGTAGTTAGCGAACGGCATCGGCGCGACACCAGCCGCCCCTATTATAAGCTGCCAGGGGGTGCGCTGAATCCAAGGGAGCATTTAGTCGATGGGGCGATCCGCGAGGTCTATGAAGAGACAGGCGTGAAAACCAAGTTTGAATCATTGGTCTGTTTTCGTCATTGGCATGGCTATCGCTATGGCAAATCTGACATGTACATGATCTGTCGCCTATCGCCGCTCAGTGATGAGATTGTGCGTCAAGAATCAGAGATTGAAGAGTGCCGTTGGATGCCTGTAGAAGAGTATCTAAGCAACGACTATGTGGGCAGCTTCAACCGTCGCATTGTTGAACTGGCTATCAACCACAAGGGGTTTGCCTCTGGCTGGTTTGATGGCTATGAAAATCGGGAGACTCATGAATTTTTTGTACCGCAAGAGACATTTTAAGGCGCAGTTTGATGTAGAGCCGCAGAATAAAGAAACGCGGAGTGAGCACTCTCTAGTGCGGATTGTACACAAGAAATCCGGCATTAGGACCCAGAGGGTTCCCCTGCCTACTCCGCGAATATGGATTTCAGCCCTGATTCTGAGCATATTGCTCAGTTTATTTCAGGCCATACTATCCCCAACAGCATCGGTCCAGGCACATGGTGGCGTCATCGTCAACACCGGCTATACGGATCAGTATGAATGGCTCATTGCCATCAGCCCCTACCCCGTCACACCCGGTGAAACCATCCTCACGCTCTTGCTCTATGATGTCAACACCTATGCCCCCATTTTAGACATACACGCAGAATTAACCATGACCAATACCGAGGGCATCAATCTGGGACCAGTTGTGTTAGAGACAGACCCGGAGATATATCCCGGTGACTACTCCGGTATTCTGCAATTGGATGAACTGACGAATTGGGATGGGCTGTTTCAAGTGTGGCAGGCAGAAGAGGACAAAGGAAGTGGTCTCGCACCGTTAGAATTAACATTCAAATTTGAAGTGATGGAGGGGGTGCGCGAGCCAACGGCCACACCTGTCGTTGAAGCGACCGAGACAGCCTTTGCTGCCCAAGTTGCGACTGTTCGTGCCGAAACACCGAGTCCAACAGAAGGTGATACAGGTGTTCAAGAGAGCGATGATGCAGTGGAAGCAACGCCTGTGCCGACCAGTGCGGATGTGCCAACCGAAACCGAACCTGTATCAAGCCCCAGTGATTCTGCCACAACCGCAACATTGAGTTCACCAGTCACCAGTGCCAGCGGTCCCTTTGGGTTGAATTGGCTTACGTTGGCGTTGATTGCCATCGTACCGCTTATTTTGGTTGTCTATTGGGTGATGAAATAAAGTATCGCAGGTTGTTTACCTGCGCAACAGATAGCCAATCTGTTGTACTGGCTATAGTATCGCAGGTTGTTTACCTGCGCAACAGATAGACAATCTGTTGTACTGGCTATAGTATCGCAGGTTGTTTACCTGCGCAACAGATAGACAATCTGTTGTACTGGCCTTATGGTCCTATTCAGTGAAAATTTATGCATAGCTTAATCGAAAATCGACGGTTTTATTTTGATATATTGCGCATTCCTGGATTGCGCCAGTTTTTGCTGTGGAAACATAGTCGCAGTCTTGTGCAGTGGATACTGTTTGCCCTTGCCGCCGCCATTATCGTCGACGGGCTGCTAGGGACACAGATTGCACCCAAAAATGTGGCAACGGTCAGCGCATGGGTGCATTATCGTGGCTTGGTCGTGCTGGCCCTGCTTGTGGTGGGCAATCTCTTCTGTGCGGCCTGCCCGTTTATTCTGCCACGCAGAGTCGCCAAATGGATTGGCAATCGACTCGGTGTGGGCAATCGACGCTGGCCGCGACAACTGCGTAACAAGTGGCTCGCCCTTGCCGGATTGGTCGGCATTATCTATGTCTACGAACTCTTTGACCTGTGGGCAAGCCCTTGGTGGACGGCATGGCTGGCAGTCGCCTATTTTGCCACCGCCTTTGTGTTGGAGGCCTTCTTTACACGCAACAGCTTTTGCATGTATGTCTGTCCACTAGGGACATTCAACTTTCTCTACAGCACGGCCAGTCCTATGCAGATTACCTCACGTAGTTTGCAGACCTGCCGTGACTGTGTAGGGCGTGAATGCATCAACGGCAGCACGACCCAGCAGGGCTGTCAGCTTGAGCTATTTGTCCCCACCATCCAGAGCAACATGAACTGTACCCTCTGTCTTGATTGTGTCAAAGCCTGCCCGCACGATAACGTCGCCCTTGCTATGCGCCCACCAGGGGACGAACTCTTCCGTCAAACGTGGCCGCGCCGCCTTGACCTCGCCCTGCTTGCCATCATCACCGCCACCGTTGGTCTACTCAACGCCTTTGCCATGACCCCACCTGTCTATGAATTTGAACTGCAGCTTGGCGCATGGCTCGGCACCGAGAGCGAAGCCATTGTGCTGGGCATTATCTACGTCGTCGGCGCAATTCTAGCACCATTGGCCTTGGTCTACGCCGCTGCGTGGCTCAGTCAAAAAGTCACAAGAACAAAAACATCGCTCAACCGCTTCGTCATGCGCTATGCCTATAGCTTTGTCGCCGTCGGTTTTGCCATCTGGCTCGCCCACTACCTCTTCCACTTTCTCACGGGCATGATGACCATCATCCCCGCCTTCCAGACCTTCTTCCAGCGCACACTTGGCTTGGCAATTTTTGGTCGCCCCGACTGGACCATCGCCACGCTCTTCGTCCCGGCTGTTAGCTCGATCCAACTATTACAGACTGTCATCACCTATGGCGGATTGCTGGCTGCGATTGCGATGGCATTGGGGGCAGCACGCAAAGCACAGGATGATTCGCGGGTAGGGAAACAGCGCGCCATTGTGGAGGCGTTGCCCTGGCTTGTGCTGTTGATTGGGTTGGCGGTGGCAAGTGGTGCGACGTTTTTGTTGCCGATGGAGATGCGGGGGAGTGCATTGGGGGGATAAGGTACTTTTGAAAAATTTAAGGCTCATTTAAAACCCTAAAAAATCAAATAGTACTTAACATGTTTATCTGTGTTCTTCCGTATCTGCGTTAAAAAAAGGATTGATAGGAAATTGATCATGGCTTCTTACACGATTGTCGATACCGACATTCACATTGAAATAAAGCGAACGTTAATTTTGGGCTATTTGGATGAGCCTTGGCGCACCCGTTTGGCTGATGGGAATCGGGGTTCGGGGACACTGGGGTATTGGAACCCCAATGGCGTGAATCGCCGCGATGCGGTTGCTGAGGATGGTGAACATATTTATGGCAACCCGCATCATCTCGCTCATCTCTTCTTTGATACATATAACTGGATTCACAGCGGTGAGATATTGGTCTGTCCTTGGCATGGGTGGGAATTTCATCTGTTGACAGGGGAAGCGTTGGCGGATCGGCGGCGGTTGCAGCATTTTCCGGTGGTTGTAGAGAATGGGATGGTTTATGTTGAAATGACTGTACGGGATTAAGTGAAGAGGGAGCCCTGTCCGCGCTGGGCAGCAGGCACATAATCTAGCATATTAGGGAGTAGAGTGCGGATAATCATGATGCGCGAATCGCGGCCATAATTTTAATGGAACAAAGCCTTGACCGTCTGGGTTATTTCTTATAAGATGTCTGTAAACTCTTGAATCGAACGTTGCTGGGTCATATAGACACTATACCGATCAATCATTCAATAATAATACAACTTTACAAGGGAGATACAACAATATGCACAAGCGAACTTATTCTTGGCATACGTTATCGGGATTGCTCTTCATACTCTTTCTCACGGTCGCCTGTACCGTACCAGAACCACAAGGACAGGCGCACGTACCAGCACAGGCAGACGCTCAACCAACGGATATTACGCTGGCACAGGCCAACGCCGTCATTGCCGCTGCCCATCAAAAAGCCCTTGAGCAGGGAACGTTGATGAACATCGCCGTCGTGGACCGGAGCGGTGATTTGAAAGCCTTTGTGCGCATGGATGATGCATTTGTGGGCAGCATTGATATTGCCATCAAGAAAGCACACACATCGGCCATTTTTCCATTTCCAACAGGCGTTTTGGGTGAGCTATCACAGCCAGGCCAACCTCTCTACCAGATTGAAGTATCCAATGATGGGTTAATTTCGTTTCCAGGGGGCTACCCCATCACCGATGCGCATGGCAACCAGATTGGGGCCATTGGTGTAAGTGGTGGCACGGTAGAGGAAGATCATGACGTTGCTATTGTCGGAGCCGACGCTGTGTTGGCCGATGAATTGTTGGCACTGGAAGCTGATGACGCAACCGGGCTGGGGCAGGCACTCATGGTGATTGATGCGGCAGAGCAGAAGGCCATTGACATTGGTGTACCGATGGACATCGCGGTGGTGGATGCCAGTGCCAATCTCAAAGCCTTCAAACGCATGGACAATGCATTCTTGGGCAGTATTGATATTGCCATCAAGAAAGCGCGCACGTCGGCATTGTTCCCCTTTGACAGTGGATTCTTGGGTGAAATCTCACAGCCTGGTCAGCCAGTCTACCAAATCGAGCATTCCAACGGTGGTTTGATTTCGTTCCCTGGTGGTGTACCATTGGTGGATAGTGAAGGGACCCATGTTGGTGGCATCGGTGTCAGCACAGGAACTGTGGAAGAGGACCATGAGGTGGCAATTGCTGGTGCAGAGGTCTATGCGACGCAAGTAGCGGCAGGCCAACCAGTCAACATCACGCTGGATCAAGCAATGGCCGTGGTTGCGGCGGCGCAAGACGCCTCTATTGCACTGGATACGCTCATGAACATCGCCGTTGTCGATAGTGGTGGCAACCTGATTGCCTTTGCGCGCATGGATGACTCCTTCTTGGGCAGCATCGACATTGCTATCAAAAAGGCTCAAACGGCAGTGTGGTTTACCTTCCCAACTGGGGTCTTGGGTGAAATTTCACAGCCTGGACAACCTGTGTGGCAGATTGAGTATTCCAACGGTGGGCTGATTACTTTTCCGGGTGGTTTGCCCATTCTTGACGCCGATGGCAACATGATTGGGGCGGTAGGCATCAGCGGCAGCACGGTTGAGGATGATCATGAAGTGGCAATGGCTGGGGCGGAAGCAGTGCTGGCCGACGAGCTGTACACAATGGCTGCGGATGGTGACAGTGAGCTTGACATGGCGTTCACGGCAATCTATGCAGCGCAGGACAAAGCCGTCGAGATTGACGTACCAATGGATATCGCGGTGGTGGATGATGGTGGCAACCTCAAGGCATTTACACGGATGGATGGGGCATTTGTGGGCAGCATTGACATTGCCATCATGAAGGCCAAAACATCGGCCATCTTCCCCTTTGCAACGGGAGAATTGGGTGAACTGTCACAGCCCGGACAACCGCTGTATAAAATCGAGCTATCCAATGATGGTCTGATTACCTTCCCTGGCGGTGTCCCACTGATGACCAGCGGTGGCGAACCGTTTGGTGGCATTGGGGTCAGCACAGGGACTGTTGAGCAAGACCACGAGGTGGCGATAGCTGGTGTGGAGGCGTTGGCGGAATAGGGTGACTCAGAGGGGCAAACCGATTAAAATTGTATAAATAACCAATTTCGCCTACAATATAACCGCTATCCGCTATATGCCCATTATCAGATGATGTTAGGTCATTGCAAATGGGTTTACTTATCTTTTTTAAATAAGAAAGTACAAAAGAGTATCGCGGATTGAGGGAACACGGATTAGCATCAGAACCTATCCACGTTCCCTCGATCCGAGATACTCTTTTTCATTGCGTTGGCAAGGAAGTAAGACCTTCTTCAAAAATGTGAAAGGTCTGGGTGCGAATCATGGGCTAGATCGGGTGTTTATGACAAGCGTATCGTCCATTGTGTTGAACGATGTCACCAGCGGGGCAAACGTCTTCAAAAATATCTCGTGGCGAACGGGTATGAATGACTTTTGTGGCTTTACCCATGACGTATTATTTATACAACCAATACCATTGAAGGGTACAACCGACAATTGAGCAAGGTCATTATGTCAACAAAAGTATGTTACAGTATTTAAAATAGTCTTAATGTACTTTTTCAAGACTCTATATAAAATAAAAAATATATCAAGACACACTATAAGAATTGTATATGTTTTATCCAGGTGCGTCAACATTGGACTCACTTCCACGAATCAGTATACTGGAACCAATGCATGTCTGAATCGCTTGTCTTTTGGCGGAGAACTTACTACAATACTGATTATCAATCTATTCCATTTGTCATCAACAGGAGAATTTAGTTCATGAGCAATCAGCAAAAAGACTACAAAGTTCGTGCCGTCCACTGCCACTATGAATCCAGTGAGGATACCGTTTATGAAGCCCTCAAACGCGCGACAGACCCGTTAACTGAATCGTGGGAGAAGCTACGCAAGGCCAAGCGTATTGGCGTCAAGTTTAATCAGGATAAGATGCCTCATCAGCGTGTTTACCATGAAGGGCAACTACAGCAGTTGGTCAGCGAAAAGTTGGCAAGGGCGTTCTTGCGGTTGCTGCGTGAACGCACTGACGCCCACATTGTTGTGCCAGATGTCAGCTTCTACACGATGTATAATGGTGCAACACTTGAAGAAACCATGACTTTTGCCCAAGTCTTTGAGGATTATGAAGTTGAGTACATCAATGGCATTGAGCCACCGCATAAAATCGTGGCCGTGCCAGATGGGGGGCAGATGTTTCGGCAATATGTGTTGCCCGAAGGGGCGGTTGAGGTGGATGAGTTTGTCTCGGTTGCGGTGCTCAAAAGTCATGCCTTTATGGGCATCACTCTAACGCTCAAGAATCTCTTTGGTCTTATGCCCGGTGAACCCAACGGTCATACACGCACCTACTTCCATCACTTAGTCCGTATGCCCTACATGCTGGCCGACCTGGGGCGCATCTTCAACCCGACGCTCAACATTATTGATGGCATGGTGGGGCAAGCAGGGCGCGAGTGGGGCAATGGGCTGGACGAGGGACCCGCCGTTGTCGCCAACACCATCCTTGCAGGCGACCACACTATCGCTACCGACGCCTGTGCCGCCCATCTCATGGGACACGATCCGCAGAGTGATTGGCTGACCCCTCCGTTTCATCGCGACCGCAATGCGCTTTTGGTGGCAGCAGAGCAAGGGTTTGGCACAGTCAATTTGGATGAGATTGATTTTGAGTCCGAAATGCAAGCACCCGTTGGCCCCTATTATGCGGCGTTGACTGATCCCTTGGAAACTGTGATTAATTGGAAACGCACAACGGCTGAACAGGCGCTCTACTATCAAGACCACATGAAAGCAATGGTGGATCAATATGCAGGGGAGTATATCCTGTTGCAAGATGGCGAGGTGCGCTGGCACGATCCGGTTAGAGATCTGCGCATGAGTCGGCGTATCTTGGCTGGCGACAAACCGGAGCAGGCGTTGTGGCTGAAATATGTGGATCCGGAGGAGGCCGAGGGTGAGCATTATGGGGTCTATGACCATGCCTTGATACAAGCCAAAGCTGCTATTGCGGGCTAAGACTAATACGATCGTAGGGGCATGAGGTGGTGTGTGAGGGAATAGCTCATTTTTGTAAAAAATGAGCCATTCCCTCACACACC
>JBCCFC010000002.1:0-36894 GCA_039029935.1 Chloroflexota bacterium | reverse complement strand
TTAGCTCACAAGGTCCCACAAGGTCTTTGTACCAAACCAACCGCGTTTTGTAAAAAAATTGTAAGACCACCCTATATACCGCGCCCTTTCCGCTATATCCACAGTATTGTAACCAATCCACGTGTGATACTTCTCCATCAAACTTGAAAACAATCCAACTCAGTAGTACAATT
Organism: Chloroflexota bacterium; assembly: GCA_039029935.1. Classification (GTDB taxonomy): domain Bacteria; phylum Chloroflexota; class Anaerolineae; order Caldilineales; family Caldilineaceae. The sequence goes on along the minus strand of JBCCFC010000002.1, from coordinate 36,721 downwards.
CAGCCAAAAGTAAACTCGAATCAGAAGTATAATCGTTTTAGGGAATTCAAGGCCACATATGACGACTGACAATCAGACTAACAATCAAACTGACAATCAATACATATTGACAAATCAACGCGACACATCTTGTTCATTACGCGTTTCACGCTATACCATCCAACTTATCCTACTCTGTCTTCTGGGTATCCTGCTCTTCCCGCTGCCTATGCACGCGCAAACGGCGGACGAGGTCCTCTATGCAACGGCCAATGGCTTGACCACAGGTGACTGTAAACGGGTGCTTGATACGGACACTGGACTCTATCTTTATAACGAGGCCTGTACGCTAGAGTATGCCCTTCAAGTGGTGTCGAGTGGCGGGACCATCTGGCTCGATGCGGGAACCTACAGCTTTGCCAGTTCGATTTCGATTCAGGATAGTGTGACACTGGTGGGTGGGTTTGAGTCTGGTTTTTCGCTGGGCATTGATGATCCTGTTTCTGACCCCAGTACGCAGTTGACACGGTTGAACGGGCCAGATGGCGATGCCACCATCCTTGTACTCGCCATTGGCAAAACGCTCAATCTGCAAGGGTTGACCCTGAGTCATGATGCGTCTACGTCTGGGCGCGGCCTAGAGATTGAAGCCAACAACAGCACCGCCACAGTCAACTTGACCGATGTCACCATTAGTGGCAATAGCAATGTTGGCAATGGGGCTGGCATTTACGTGGACCCCTCTGTGCAGACAACGCTCTCCTTGACCAATGTGGAAATCAGTGGCAATGCCGCAACTGGCTTGGTCGGCGATGGCGGTGGCATGTATATTCCCGACACAACCACATTGACCTTGGGTGGGGCCAATGTCATCCAAAATAACACCTCGGTGGGCAATGGGGCGGGCATCTATATTGCGCCTGCAACGACTGGCTCAAGTACAGTGCTCACACTTTCCAATCTCACGGTGAGCAGCAATCAAGCATCGGCCAATGGCGGCGGTCTCTACATTGACCCTGCGCTGGACTTGGATGTGACGCTCGATGGGGCGATTCTTCAGGACAACCAAGCGGTCAACGGGGGGGGGATTTATGCAGCAGCGACAACGGGATTGACGCTCTCAAATGACGGTCAACTCCAGCGTAACATTGCCAGTGAGTATGGCGGTGGTCTTTACCTTGCAGCATCAACCAGCATTTCCTCGACCATCCCTGTTACCCTCACTGGCCTCACCATCAATGATAATCAGGCGACCTTGGGCGGTGGTGGCATCTACATTGCTTCGGATGCGGATGTGACGATGAGCCTCAGTCAGGTGACATTGACGGGCAATCAGGCCGGTGGTGGCGGTGGGCTTTACATGGCAAATGTCAACGGCTCGCTTTCGCTGGATGGCAGTGATATTGTGACGAATACGGCCACCGGTGGTTCAGGCAGCGGTCATGGTGGTGGGCTTGTCATCGAGAGCAATGGTGCGATGAACATTGCCAACAATTCGCGCATTGGTGGCAACCAAGCTGCATTGGATGGTGCTGGCGTCTACATTGCGCCATCGGTCAATCTCACGCGCTCGGTGATTTCGCTGGATGTCAGCCAAGCCACCTTTGAGGGCAATATCGCTGGCGGCGAAGGTGGTGCGCTTCATCTTGATGTCTCGGTCGAGGCTGTGACCAGTATTGACAACAGCACCTTTACAGGCAACGAGGCCAGCAGCGGTGGTGCGCTCTATATCTGGGGGTCTATCGGTGAATTGACGCTGCAAAACACGACGCTGACCAGCAACAAGGCGATAACCCAGAGCGGTGGTGGCTTGCATGTACTCAATACCACAGCCTTCACATTCACCGACAACGTGTTTACGGGCAATGAAGCGGGACAGGATGGCGGTGGCTTCTTCTTGCGTGAAGCCAACGCCCTCTTTGATCTTGCCATGACCAATCTTACCTTTGCCAACAATACCGCAGGCGACCAAGGTGGCGGCTTTCACATTGATTCATCTATTCGCGCCGACATCACGGTCAATAATGTCTCGTTGACAGGCAATCACGCGCAACATGGTGGCGGTGCATTCTTTGGTGGCAACCAGCCCACCGTACTGTTCCAAGGCAGTACAATCCAGAGCAATAATGTGATTACTGGTGGCAACGGTGGTGGTCTGTTTGTGCAATCAGTTGGTGCAATCACGGTTACGGGGACAACAATACAATCAAATAGCGCAGATAGCCAGGGCGGCGGTCTCTATCTGGCCGATATTCCATCGGTTATGTTGACAGCGGGAACATTGTTTAATGGTAATGTGACCACCAACAGTCATGGCGCGGGGATCTATGCGATTACCACAACGGTGACACTCGATGCTATCACGCTGTCGAGCAACACAGCCGGGTCTGGCAGCGAGAGCGGTCTCGCCAACGGTGGTGGGCTGTATCTCACAAACAGCGAGATCACCATGATCACAGGCACAGTGTTGAGCGGGAATTCTGCGCCCATCGGCAACGGCGGTGGCGCATTTCTCAGCAGCCCCAACATTGTGATTGAAGGCACAACCATCCAGAGCAATTCAGCCATCACGGGTGGTGGGGGTTTGTATATCACAGGCACAACGGTCATTTTTGCCAACAACACGGTTAGCGAGAATCATGCTGGGTTTGGCAAAGAGGAGGCTTCCGAGGATGCCCTTGGGGATAACGGGGGTGGTGTCTATGTGTTTGCCGATACCCTGACCTTTATCAAAAATACGGTTGAAGATAACACGACAACGGGTGGCAATGGTGCGGGCTTGGCTGTGCGCAATTCGGGTCATGATGGCTTTGTGCTGATTGACGAGAACTACTTTAACAGCAACATTACCCTGCGCCACACACGGCGACTGGTCACAACGCTCCCAGAGGATGTGATCGTCGCCAACCAGGTGATTGCCCGTGCGGGCGACGAACGCGAATATACAGAATTTAGTGACACCGACGGTGAGGGCAATGGGGGTGGACTCTATCTGCACGGCAGCATTGCACAGGTCTCCAACAATGTATTCCTGCGCAATCGGTCTGTGCTTGAAGGGGCGGGTATCTTCTCGATCTATAACTCCGCTACTATCACCAATAACCTGATTGCCCAAAACACACAGCCCTACTCAGACACCTATGGTGCGGGTATCTATGTCGGCAACAGTGAGCTAACGATCATCAATAACACCATTGCCGATAACAGGGTGATAGAGACGGATGGCAAAGGGCATGGCGTTTATATCTCTGTGGTCGTCACTGAAACCGCAGACTCGGCCACCAACAGCAACGTGACCCTGCGCAACAACATGATTACCGGGCACGATGTTGGGTTGAATGTGTTGGGTGGTAACATCGTCGCCATGCGTCACAATGCGTGGAGCAATGTCGAACTCGATTGGACGGGGGACGGCGAGTTTACGCAATCACAGGATAATGTGCGGCCTGCCGATGAGGAGGGGCCGCTTTACATCAACCCCACAACAGATGCCGGACTCTTCCCCAACTATCGCCTACAACGTGCGTCGATGGGTGTGGATGCAGGCGGCGATTACGGTGTTCCCGCCGACTTACCCCTTGTCAGCCCGACCAGCATTGGCTATGACGAAACCACACAGGAGTTGATCCCACGTCCACGTGGTTTTGGTGTCGATATTGGTGCATATGAATATACGCAAGACATCTTCTTTCTTGCCGAGGCATCACCGACCTTTGTGCGCTCTGGTGAAAGTGTCTTTTATGACCTCGTGATTCTGCACAACGGCCAGTCGCCCATCACCAATCTGCAACTCAACAGCTTCTTACCCAGCCAACAAGCATTTATCCGCAGCCAAACCACAGCAGGGACCTGCAGCGGAGCCAACTGTTCCTTTGGCACGGTGCAACCCAACGACCGCATCACAGTGACGATTGAGGCCATTGCCTCTGGTGATCCACCACTCGGCGGCTTTATCGAAATGCCCGCCAACTTTGCCCTCACAGCGGACAACATTGGTGACAGCGACACCAGTGCCACGCTCACCACCTATATCCAAAAGTGTATCATCTCCTATAATGGCCGCGCCTATAGCACCCTCCAAGCCGCCCTCTTCTTTGTCAACGATGAGGACCTCAACGAGCCAGATGTTATTAAGGTCGCGGGGTATTGTGGGGGCAGTGATGTCTTGATTAACAAGGATGTCACCATCCAGGGTGGGTGGAATCTGTCATTGACGACGCTTGACCCTGACGCCAACACCACGACGATTGACGCGGCCGGACAAGGACGTGTTTTCAACATCCAAGGTGCTGGAAAAGTACCCATCATCGAGAATCTGCGTCTGCGTGGTGGTGTTGCCAAAGGCTCTGGCTGGCTTGGCAAAGGGGCTGGCGGCGGCGTCTATATTTCAGGGGCATCCGCAGAATTTAACAACGTCACCATCAGTAGCAATCGCAGCGAGGATTATGGTGGTGGTATTTATGTCGATAAACTCACCACGCCCACTCTGAATAATGTCACCATCTCCAATAACCGTGCGGGTGACAGCGGTGGCGGCGTCTATGTTCACGAAGGCACACCGGAATTTAATGATCCCATCATCCGCAGCAACAACGCCAAATCGGGTGGTGGTGTTTTCATGTGGAAGAGCGAGGCCACCTTTACGGGCACAACAGTAGATAAGTGTGTCGTATCCAACAACCGCTCGACAGGTGTCCCCTTCTATCTAACCATCGTTGGCTTCACCGTCCAACTCTCTGTCGGTGGCGGTGGCGGCTTTGCCTTAGTCGAAGCACCCGCAACCATCACCAGATGTACCATCAGCAACAACATCGCCAAGCTGGGTGGTGGTGTCTATGCCCACAACAGCGCAGGCTCGGTGTTGGAAAGCGTCATCAGCGACAATACTGCCTCTAAGAGCATTTCCTATATTGATATTTTGGGTATCCTCATCTCCGGTGGTGGTGGCGGTGGTGTCTATGGGCGCGGCAGTGCGCTGACCATTGAGCGCAATATGATTATACGCAACACAGCCCCCGAAGGCGGTGGCATCCATCTCTACGATGTCGATGGCTCCTCACTCAAGGTCAACGGCAACTACATCGCCTACAACAGCGCAGGGGCGGGCAGTGCCATCTGGACCCACTTTGCGCCCGATATCTTTGAAATCTTCCTCTTCCCAGCAACCATCCCCGAATTCCTCCTCGTTCTCATCTTTGGTAAGCCGGACCCCGACCCACCCAAAGCGGTGATGAAGAACAATACCATTGCCCACAACTCAGGCGGGACCACCGTTTATGGATTTGGACGCAGCTATATCGACTTTGTGGATACCATTTTTGCCTATAACAGTGGCACAGCTATCAAAGTCGAGACCGAGGTGCTGCTCTATATCATGCTCCTGCCCATCTTTATTCCGTTTATCGGTCTGATCCCCATCCCAATCCCATACCCCACCTTCTATGTGCCAGAGTTCACCACCGATTACACGCTTTGGTATGAGAATGGAGGTACGACGAGCACGTCGGGGAGTGGGGCGAGTATCAGCTCCTCCAATGATTTCCATGAACAGCCCCACTTTATGAACGACGGCATCCATGTTAAGCGTATCTCGCCCGTCGTCAATGGTGGGGGTAACACCGCATCTGAGACGGACATTGATGGCGATACCATGCCCCAAGGTGTGATCATGGACATCGGTGCAGATGAGTACAATCCGGGGACAGATGTCCATTATGTGGCCTCGGATGGTGAGGGTGAAGCCCCTTGCATGGATTACACCGATCCCTGTGGTTCGCTGCAAACCGCCATCAATTCGGCGGCAGATGGTGCAATCATCAAGATGGCCGGGGGAACCTATACCAACTTGGTTGAAGATTACGAAACTGTCACTGAGGCGGGTCCCAAGACCTTTACACAGATGGGCTTTATCTCCAAGACCGTCACCATCATCGGTGGCTTTTATCGCTATACCACCGACAACAATGTCACCGATGGGAATTTTACTGATGACGACTGGGAGGACTCGTGGCCGGACCTTAACCCGACGATTATGGATACAGGCGGTGCGGGGCGTGGGATCTATGTCTTCGCACCCTTGCCCGAAGAGGAGCTAGTCATAGCCGCCAGTACCGATGAAATCGATCAGGAAGAAGAAGGGGAGGAGGCCGCACCGATTGCGCCGCACTTCTCAAATATCGTCATCCGCAACGGGGACGCCAGTGGACAGCTTGGCGCAAACTTGGGTCTAAACGATGGCGGTGGCGGTATCTATGTCCTGCGCGCTAGCCCCACCTTTGACAATGTGACCGTGACTGGCAGCACGGCTGAGTTTGGTGGCGGCATGTATTTCAAAGACACCGATGCCACCATCAACAACGTTAACCTCCAAAATAACACGGCCACTTTACGCGGTGGTGGCATTTACTTTGACAACGCCGATAGCGCGATCTTCCAAAACAGTACGCTGACGAGTAACAGCGCGCCTGCGGGTGGTGGCGGCTATGCCGAGGGCAGTGATGCCATTCTGCAAAACAACGAGTTCACCAGCAACACAGGCTCTGGCGCAAGCGGACGCGGCGGTGGGCTCTATATTGACACCAGCGGTGCGTCTGTTTCTAGCAACACATTTACCAGTAACAACGCGCTCAGTGGTGGGGCGCTCTACCTCACAGACAGTGAAGCGGCGATTCGTGAAAACACCTTCACAGCCAACACCGCCACCAATGGGGGGGCATTTTATGTGGGGCCAACCGCGTCCAGCATTCTCAGCAACACGATGACGTTTAACAATGCCACCTTGGGTGGCGCCGTCTATATGAATGCTGCCGAGTCCAGCTTTACGGGCAACACAATCCAAAACAACACAGCGAGTCAATCGGGCGGTGCATTCTATCTCAACGCCACCGACAGCGCAGGTATCAGCGGCAACCAGATCACCAACAATAATGCCAATGGTACAGATACCGATGATGGTGGTGGTGCGGCTTATTTCTATTCGAGTGCGTCTCCATTCTCAACCAACCATGTCCAGGACAACCGCGCCAATCGTGGCGGGGCAATCTTCTTGTTCTCGCTCAGTGGGGCAGGCATTCAGGAAAATACCTTCCTTGAGAATTTAGCCAATGTGGATGGCGGTGCGCTCTATGTCGATATCAGTGATGCAGCCATTGCCGCCAATGTCATGCAGGACAACGAGGCCATTGGTGGCAACGGTGGTGCGGCCTATGTCAAGCTCAGTGCTGCCGAGCTCATCAGCAACACGATTGATGGCAACGAAGCCGCTCTCTTTGGCGGGGGTCTGTTTATCAACGAAAGCCCCGCCCTTGTCAAAGAGGGTAGCGTGATCAACAACCGCGCCACCAAGGGTGCTGGCATGTATTTGATGGATGCCGATGGCACCAGCATTCAGCGTGGTGTGGTCATCGAAAACAACAACGCCAGCGACAGCGGTGGTGGCCTCTATATTGACCAGAGCGAAATTGCACTCGATGGGCAGGAAATTCGCAACAACATTGCCACACAAAGCGGCGGCGGTGTCTATATATCGGGTAGCGATATGTCCGCCTTTAGCGGCAACCTCATCGAACGAAATCAGGCACAAAACACCGGTGGTGGTCTCACCATCGCCGATGGCAATGGCAAACGTACGACAGGGCCATTCATGAGCAATGCTATCATCGACAACGAAGGTGGCAACACAGGCGCGGGTGTCTATATCCAAGGCTCGGCCCCCTACTTTGAAAACAACACGATTGCACGCAACATTGGTGGTGACAGCACGGGTATTGCCATCAACACAGGGCAGTTCACCAGCACGTTGACGCAGATGAATGCCATCTTTGCGCAACAGGATATCGGTATCCTGGTCGCGGAAAACAATGTCCTCAACAGCAGCTATGTGTTGTGGGACGCAGTCACGGTGGAAGCCGAGGGTGCAGGCATCATTGACCTTGGACCCGAAACCAAAAACTATCATGAATTGGTCCGTTTTGAGGCCGATGGCTATCACCTACAGAATACATCCGGTGCAATTGGTGTTGGCAACCAGATCGGGCTGATGAGCGGGGCAGACATTGACGGGGGAAATCGCATTGCGGGTAGCGGACTCGAACTGGGGGCGGACGAGTTGCCTGCCGAATGTTCGGTCCTCAACACACGCTTCTTTGACGACCCACCCTATACCAACATCCAGGATGCCATCAACGAGGCACAGCCGGGGGACGAACTGCGTGTTGCAGGCGTGTGTACCGAGGTGCGTGCAGGACCTGGGCCAGCGAGCATCTTTACGCAGATGGCCTACATCGACCGTGACCACAGCCCCATCACCATTCGTGGTGGCTACTCGACAACAGAGTGGATCATCTCTGACCCCATCTCTGTGCCAACCCGACTCATCCCCGAACAGGGGCGCACCTTCTATGTTGCACCGGGCGCCAAGGCCACCATCGAAAATTTGATGATGACAGGTGGCTCGGCTGTTGGGCAAGGTGGTGGTCCCGGAGGAGCCGATGCGGGTGGCAACATCTATGCGGACAGTGCCGAGGTCATCATTATTAACAACCAGATTCTGGAAGGCAACGCAACCTATGGCGCCGGAGTCTATGTGCAGAACTTTGCCGCTGTGCTGACCGACAACACGATTGCCGATGGCAGCGGAAACAAGGGTGGCGGCGTCTTTATGCGCTTCAGCCCATCGCGGTTGACAGGCAACACCATCGAAAACAACACGGCAGAGGATGGCGGGGGCATCTACCTCAGCATCAGCAACGCCGTTGTACAGGACAATACCCTCTCCAACAACGGTGCAGGCAATAGTGGCGGTGGTGTCTTCCTCGAATCGAGCAATGGCAGTGTGCTTGCCAACACCTTCAAGAGCAACAGTGGTGTGGTCGGCGGTGGCATTTATATCGACACCAGCACGGCCAATGTTGCGCTCAACACCTTTGATGAAAACAGTGCCTCGGACAATGGCGGTGGCATCTATCTGCGTGAGAGTGACGCCACGGTTGATGGCAACACGCTGATCAAGAACAGTGCCAAGATTGGTGGTGGACTCTATCTCCAAGGCAGCGATGCGACCATGATCAACAACATCGTTGGCTCGAACACGGCTACCAGTCAAGCCAGCGGTATCTATGTGCTCAGTTCATCCCCCACCATGAACCACAACACCATCGCCAGCAACAATATGGTTGCCAACGATGAGGGCTTGATCGTTGCAGGCAGTGGCATCTTTATCGACAACCTGGATGTCGCCCTTTCACGGGTGGACATGACCAACAACATCGTTGCCAACCACACCTCCAGTGAGCCAACGCTGGAGACAACGGCCATCTCGGTGACACGGGGCAACCAGTTGACACTCAAATCCAACATGTGGTTTGGTAATGACCATGATTGGGGACCCGATGACCCCGAAGCGGCCATTACGGTTGAGGACGATAATCGCTTTGAGGACCCCATCCTCGTCAGCCCAACCACTGACGATTTCCACATCTCTGGTGACAGTCCGGCCAAGGATATTGCGGTCGATCTAGGTGTGACCAGCGATGTCGATGGTGAGCCACGTCCGGTTGATGATGGCCCGGATATCGGTGCGGACGAATTTGCCGGGCCAGATATTCGCGTCTCGCTCTTTGGGCAGCTCAGTCCACCGCTATCGGGTGAACTGCAGACCTATCAGATGCAGGTTGCTAATGTGGGCAATGTCGATTTGGTGGCGATTGCGACCATCGAGTTCCCAGATGATGTCACGATTCCCGAACTGAATATGTATACAGAAACGACCGTCATCACAACCTCAGAGGGCATCACCGAGTTGGGGACCATCACCCATGTGGTGCATCCGGTTGACGCCAGCGGTACAACAATGTTTATTGGCTCACAGGTCATCTCGTGGTCGCCCATTACATTGACCACAGGCGCAATTTGGAATGAAACCATCGCTGTCACGGTCAACGAAGGCTATGAGGGTGAGCTGCTCACTAAGCTCTCAGCCGAAGGCTCGGTCACAGTGATTGCTAGCACCGCCCCACCAGTGATAGATGAAACAGGGTTGGTTGAGAATGCACAAATCCCTAACCGCACTGTTACCTTAGAGACGGCCACCATCCCTAGCCCAGCGCGTCCGGGCGACACTGTGACCATCGACGTGCGAGCCGTCAATGTGGGCAACCAGACGGTCGATGTACTTATGTCGCTGGAACTCAATCCGTCCATGACTGAGTTGGATGGCTTGACACGCACCTTGCTCGACTTTAGCCCCAACGGTGCATGGATGCCCAGCTATCAGGCACAGATTGCCGAGACTATCTCACCATCCGACACCAACGCGTTTGGTGCGCTCCAGAGTACAATTCGACTGACACCGCCGGATGGGGATGTGTCCACGCCGGGCGTCAATGAAATCGGCACAGTCGAGACGCAATTGGCACAATATGGTGTTGTCGGTACAAAATTTGTGAACACGCCTTGGACCGATGATGAGGGCAATGTACAGGTCTATGCCGGACGACCTCTGAGTTATGAGATTGCGCTAACCAATACAAGCAACGTGCCGCTGGCGATTAACATCACCGACACCCTGCCCGCGGCAGTCACACTTGATCTGGTCGATGGCGAGACACCACCGACGACATGGGTATTGACACTAACAGTGGGTGAAGCATGGACACAGACGCTCTCTGGTGAAGTCAGTGCCACCTTTACAGGCTTTATGACCAATACCCTGCTCATCGCCACCCATGACGGTGAACGCGACCCCGACCCGGCCAAACCTTGGCTGGTGGGACCGACGATTATTGTATCCAACGTTGTCGAGGTCAAACCCAAACCGCCGATTATTGCGATCAACGACGGCCCTTGGAACGACCCCAACACATGGGACCAGGTGCGTGTGCCCAACTTGGATGATGATGCGTTGATTCTTGAGGGCGTCACCGTCACCATTGATGAACCCGCCAGCGTCGAAAACGGAGTCGCCATTCCCGGCAATGAAGACCCGGTGACAGGCGACCCGCGTGTCGTGGTCGGTAGTCTCGAAAATCGGGGAACGCTTGTCATGGTTGATGTTAGCGATGATGACTCAAAACAGTCGGCACTGCTCTATGTGGATGGCACATTGCTTAACATCGGCACCATTGATAGTGAGGCTGGCAACGCGGTCGGTGAACCGGGGGTTAGCATCAATCTGGAAGTGGGTGCGTTGCTGGAAAATCGTGGTGCTGTGATTGCAGGTGACGGTGGTCCGGGTAACAGCCCCGGCGGTGATCTCAACCTTGACATGGAAGGGGGCGATGGGGGCGATGATGGTACAGTCCCACGTGGTACGCTGATAGTCGCGGAGGGCGCACAGTTCTGTGCGGGTAATGGCGGTGCAGGTCAAGGCTCAACCGATGGTGGTGCGGGTGGTGAACTGCATCTCTCGGTTGGCGACATCATCAACAATGGCCTCGTCTGCGCTGGTGATGGTGGTGATGGCGAACCCAGCACCGATCCCATTGGCACAGGCTCCGGTGGTGGCGACGGTGGCCTGCTCGACATCATTGCAGATGACATCACCAACGATGGTCTGATCCAAGGTGGTGATGGTGGTGCGGATGGCAATCCCAACGATGACAAACCAGGCGGTGACGGTGGCCCCGCACAGGTAGCTGCGGACCTGATTGACAACAATGATGCCAGCCCTGCACTTGTCGCAGAAGAGCCTGTCGGCACAATCCGTGCAGGTAACGGCGGTGATGGCGGTGGTGATGGTGGACCCATCTCTGTGTTGGCAGTCGATGGTGGTCCTGATTTGGATGGCGATGGCTTGGGGGACACCGAAAATGACCCCGCAGTCCTCGCATCCGAAGCGAGTCCCAATGACGGCATTGGCGGTATTGCCAACGATGGCACAATCCGTGCAGGCGATGGCGGCCCCGACAACAACACGACCGACAACGAAGACCCGGCGGATGGCGGCAACGATGGCGGTGCAGACACCGACCCACCTGTCACTGGTGGTGATGGTGGTGCGGCAGCGATTACGGCTGATGAAATCGCCAATGGTCCCGATGGTGTGATTCGTGGTGGCGATGGTGCCGATGGCAATGGTGGCGGTGATGGTGGTCCGATTGACGTGACTGTGCTGGATGATGGCCTGCCTGTCGATCAGGGCGGTGATCCCGCAAATCCACCTGTCACCACCGATACCGCTGATGATGGCACTGGCACAGGTACGTTGGTTCCCGCTGACGATCTACCCGAAGCCGATATCGAAAACTCCGGTGTCATCCGCGCGGGACACGGTGGTGACGACACCAATCCTAACGATGGTCCGCTGGATGGTAGCCCACTCGATGAACTGCTTGGTGGCGGCACAGGTGGTGCGCTGACGATGCTGACAGAAACCATCATCAACATCCTCACCACATCTATCATCCAAGCGGGTGACGGTGGTGCGGGCAATGGCGATGGCGGTGCGCTTGACCTGACGGTTGAGGATACAAATGGGGGGCCAGGGGATCCACCCACGGCTGACCTCACCAACGAAGGCACTATCCGTGCGGGTGATGGTGGCGATGATGGCTCCGACGCCGATGGCAAACCTGCGGGTGATGGTGGTCCTGCGACGGTCAGCGCACTTGAAGGCACAATCGACAATGGTGAAGCAGGTGTTATCCGCGCAGGTGATGGCGGTGGTGATGGTTCCGGTGTCGAGGAAGGTGATCAGGGCTTTGGTAATGGCGGTGACGGTGGTCCCATTGAAGTTGCGGCCGAAGAACTGCTCAACGCCAACATTGTCCGTGCGGGTAATGGCGGCGGTGATGGCGGTAGCGGTGGCGATGCACTGGTGGCCGCACAGCTACTCAACAACCTGCTTGGTGCGTTGATCAGCGCGGGCAATGGACAGGCGGCGATTGACGATACCGACCCTACTGGCGATGGTGGCGATGGCGGTTCAATCACCGTCACCGATGTGCCGCCTGCTGCTGATCCACCCGACAACACTGTCAATAACGACGGCACAATCTCCGCTGGCAACGGTGGTGATGGCGTTGATGGTGGTGGTGATGGTGGTGATGCCGATGTCAGCGCAGGTGATGTCAACAACGGCGACACGGGTGTCATCAGTGCGGGTGATGGTGGCAACTCGACGGGTGACGATGGCGATGGCAATGGCAACAACAGCGGTGATGGCTATGATAGTGCCGATGATGGCATGGGTGACAGCCCAGGCGACAATGGCGACGACAACGGCAGCGACGATGCCCTCAGCGGGGGGGGCGAGGGCGATGCTGGCAACGGCAACACAGGTGGCTCGGATGGCATTGCCGACGATGGCGGTGGCGACGGGGGTAATGTCTCTGTCTCTGCACTTGGCGGTGGCGACACGGGTGGCGATCTGAGCAATGGCGGTGCAATCGTTGCGGGTGATGGTGGCAATGGCTTTGGCGTCGATCCACCGCTTGACCCACCCGTCGATCCCCCACAAAATGGCGGTGATGGTGGTGACGTAGACATGGCCGCAGCAGGCGCGATGAACCTTGGTGGTGGTCAAGTCAGTGGTGGTGACGGTGGCACAGGCTCTGGCAGTGCTGGCCCACCTCCCACCGATGGTGCCGCCGATGGGGGGGCAACCGATGACAACGCCGATGGGGATGGCGGCAACGCTGACAGCAACGGCGATGGCATTGCCGACGGGCTGGGTGTTGGCATTGCCGATGACGGCTCTGGTGGCGACAGCGGTGATGTCACGCTCAGTGCGGGTGAAGGCATCGACCTCTCTGGTCTCGAAACGCTGCTCAATGCCGATAACTTGGCTCTGCTTGTGGGCGACGGCGCAGGTGATCCCGGCGCAGGCGGTCTGCTCAACCTCAGCGGTCTAGGCGCGGGTGCTATCCAAACCATTGGCGACCTACTCATTGCGGTCGGTGCGGGTGGCGAAGATGTTGACGGTGATGGCATCGGTGACGGCAATGGTGGCGCAATCGACCTGTCGGGCAACGGCTCTGGTGGCAATAGCGGTCTGACCATTGGCGGATTGATCGCCCTCTTTGCCAACAACGTCAACCCTGCCGATGAGACAACACTGGCCGCACTCTTTGGCTCCAACATCACAGTTGGCGATCTCACCCTGGGCGACGGCACACTCTATCCCGGTCTCGCCATCGACGCACCAGAGACCTTCACCATCATCCCCGGTGGTCGCATCAACCTGCCCGTCAGCTTCTTCAACCAAGGCACGGTTGATGATACCTACCTGCTTGGCTGGGTCGATACCCTTAGCTGGGACCTGACTCATCTGCCAGACAGCGTGCGTTTGGCCGCCTACCAAACCATCAGCGACACCGTGACCATCGAAGCACCCGCCGACGCACAGGTCGGTGACGTGGATGTGCTGGTGGTCTCGTCAGTGTCAAGCAGTCGCGCAACGGTAATTGAGTATGCCTTTGTGCGTATCCTTGTGGTCAAACCGACCGATGTGATTTATCTGCCGTTGATGTATGGTAGTGCATTGGCGGTGATTCCAGAAGAGCCGCCGTTTGTGGCGGTGGATTGGGGGTATTTGCCTGTAATAATGCGATAGTATAAACGTCGTAGGGTTAAAGTCATATGTCACCTTTGCATCTACGTATTTTGGCGTAATCCAAATTTGACAGGCATAAATAAATAGATTATACTCACCATCAGTAGTATCCGATGACTGTTATCATCACCGATATATACTATCAAATCAAATAAACAAACTATTCATCTAACAATTATAAATTGAGCAGAATAGTGAATGAATGCGGCAGCAAATGCATTGATGCATCGTTGAGCTTGACAGACCCACTGTCCATCTTGCTATTGTAATTTATTTTCTAATTCGTTGTAATTTTTGTTGGTTGGTAGCTTTTGTGACATGCGCTTCCAATGGATGAGTGTGTGGTTTTGATATGTAGTACCCTTTCCCTTTGTGAAAATGGATTATTTTGGCGTATGAAGGCCACAGCTTTTTTGATGGAAGCTGTGGCCTTTTTGATTTGAGCATATCATTTCAACGTATCTTACAGTTTACTATCTTATCTTCACAAAGGAGTATTAGATGAATCATCAACTACTGAAAAAATTTTTAATAGGTATTCCCATAATTCTGTTCTGCTTTTTTGCTGACATAACGCCAATGGCTGCACACTCAAACGACGGGCTACCTAAAACCAGAGCAAGCCGTGCAGTGGAAGCACAGTCACTTACACAGGTTGTTAATGAATTTGGGCAGATTAGCTTATCAATGGATGCGTTAGGCACGTTAAGTACCTCTGGTACGATTCAAGTGAATAAACCGATCAGTGCAACTGTGCGCAAAGCCTATTTGATGGCTGCAACCACAGGGTTTACAAGTCATCGTTTAAACACGGGTGATGTAAAACTCCAAGGGAATAGTGTAATTTGGGAGAGGGAAATTGCCAGCAGTATTCAGTCCTACAACTATTGGGCTGATGTCACTGCTATTGTAAAGTCAACGATTGATGCTGCTCCGGCAGGGTTGGTTAACCTTACGATTGAAGAATCGAATACAGCTAATACGGATGGTGAGATTTTAGCTGTCATTTTTGATGATCCAAATCAAAAAACAAATAACACAGTCTTGCTTTACTTTGGTGCACAGAATGTAAATGGGGATAGCTTTGTTCTTGATTTTGGTTCACCAGTTGATAAGAATGATCCTAATCTCATTCTTGACTACAGTCTAGGTATATCGTATGGCTGTCAAGGAGGGTCTGGCTGTGGATTCCCTGCCCAGTATAGTGTTGTGGATGTTAATGGCACTGTGCTGACATCCTCATCTGGTGGTGAAGATGATGGCACAAGTGCAAATGGTGCATTAATCACCGTTGGTGGGATTGGTGATAGTAACGATAATCCAGTAGACCCGAATGCTACACCAACAAACCAACATAGTGATGACGAACTGTACAATTTAATTCCATTTGTAAACGATGGAGATACATCCGTCACAATTAACACAAGAAATCCATCTGATGACGATAATATTCTCTTTGCTTCTGTCTTTCTAGGTTCGACTCGGAATGTTGTAACAATTGATTTTGATATCTCACTTTACAATAACCCAATTACTACTACGCAACGCATTTCTTACGAAAAAATCGTTGAGTATATGGCTGATGCTATTTATGAAGCCTCTAATGGCGCAAATAAGATCGGCAAAGTCACCTTTTATCCCTCTGGTGCGAAATCTAATACTGCAGATGTTGTGTGGGTTGAGAAATGTCATCCAAGTGCCAATGTTTCTGGTTATGGTATAGACGGTTTACATGTAAATATGTGTGATATATTCAAGGATGGCAGTGGTCCGGGAAATGACTATAGTTTCTTCACGAATGACTCACGCCTCAAAGGAGGAGGATATACGCTCGCCCACGAATGGGGTCATTATTATTACTCTCTGTATGACGAATATGTCGGTTCACCAAGCTATGATCATATCTTCTATTTTCCGCATTCGACCGATACAGGTGTAACGAACTCGATTATGAACAGCCAATGGAATGCCTTGAATGGTAACTTTAACTGGCTCAATTTTTCAATTGCAAAGAATAACACCAAAAAAAATGCGCAACATCGTGTCTATGAGGCCAGCGGTTGGGAAACGCTTGTACGCCCCGTTTCAGATGATCCACGGACTGGTCTACGCCGCTCGCTGCCCATTCGGTTAGCACATACAGAGCTAGCAGAGGTAGCACCAGTCGCCAATGAAAATTCTTCACTTGAGTCATTAAGCACGGCACGTAGTGCGCTCAATATTGTATGGGAAACGACTACAGCCCGTTCAACACAGCAGTCTTTTAATGTTCAAATCAGCTCAATATTGGGGCAAAATATTTCATATCCCGATCCGATCCTTTTGATCGCATTTGTCCATCAAGAGTTGACGATTATCGACATGAGTGTTCAGGCAACTGTTACCCTACCCGACGGTTCTACTGTTGATGTGACCTTTACGGATGATGGTAACGCACCGGATGCAGTTGCTGGAGATGGACTCTATTCGGCGATTGTGGCATACCAAGAAGGAGGGGTTTATGAGGTTGAAGTTCGTTTCGACAATACGGCAAATAATGCTAAGTTTGTCTTAGATGCGTTTGCACCCGCCGTTGGTGAAAATGGCGAACCAGTACCATTACCAGACCCAAAATTGGTTGATCAGAATTTTTCAGTTTCAGATGCGATTCAACTTTCTGTCAGCAATGTCGCTCCTGATGATTATAATGACACGACAGCGGATGCACATACAATCACCACGGATAATACATCTTACTCGGGTAAAATTGATTCTGCGGGTGATAAAGATGTATTTGGCTTTACGATTCCCAGTGATAATACATTCAATGTACGTATTACGGGTTTAGCACTCGGTATGAAACCACGTCTCCGAATTTTTGATATCGACATGTCCAGTGTGTTAGCTGATGTAAGTTTAGGCTCAGAGACAGATGAATATCTTTCGGTTGCAGTCAGCAATGTACCCGTAGGCAATACAATTTATGCAGAAGTCTCTGATGCTGATAATAGTGCGTCCGGTGGATTGTATGAGGTCAGTGTAGGACCGCAATTAACCAGTGACGCATTGGTGGCAACGGTAGAATCAGGGGCAATTACGATTGAAGATGCTTCAGCGAATGAAGGTGATGGCGTTTTGAACTTTCGTCTAACACTTTCAAATGCCATGACGCAAGCTGTCACTGTTGACTATCAAACTGTACTGAATGCCCCGGTTAGTGCTGTCGACAGCAGTGATTTTGTGACCACATCAGGAACTGTCACAATCTCTGCTGGTGTAACCAGTACAGAGATTGCGATTTCAATTGTGAATGATAATCTTGATGAGGATAACGAAACTTTTTTGCTTAACTTAAGCAATGCAACAAATGTACCCATCTCTGATGCTTCTGCAGTCGGAACAATTATAGATAACGATCATACAACACTATCAGTTAGCGATGTATCTGCCAATGAAACAAGCGAGGTGTTAACCTTTATTATCCGATTGTCAAATCCATCCGAGAGAGAGATTGTTGTTAATTACGCAACAGAAAATATATCTGCTTTAACAGGGGAGCATTACACCACCAAAAATGGTGTTATTAATATTCCAGCCGGAGCAACTAGCTCCAGTGTGTCCGTCCCAGTTGAGAATTTAAGCATCGCACAAGGCAATCGTACCTTTAAGTTTGTGTTGACGAATGTATCAGGGGCAACTCTTCAGGACGGTGATGCAATTGGAACCATCGTTGATAATAACTTCCCAACACCAACGAGTACACCTACGCCAACGGCAACATCAACAGAGACTTCTGTGCCAACGGCCACGTCTACAGCTACACCAACGGCGACATCGACAGAGACTTCTGTGCCAACGGCCACATCTACAGCTACGCCAACGGCGACATCAACAGAGACCTCTGTCCCAACAGCTACAGCTACGCCAACGGTGACATCGACTGAGACACCTATCCCAACGGTGACATCGACTGAGACACCTATCCCAACGGTGACATCGACTGAGACACCTATCCCAACGGTGACATCGACTGAGACACCTGTCCCAACGGCGACATCGACTGAGACTTCTGCTCCAACAGCTACAGCTACGCCAACGGTGACATCGACTGAGACACCTGTCCCAACGGCGACACCGACGCTAACAGAGACGCCTGTGCCGACAGAGACACCTGTGCCGACTGAGACGCCTGCACCGCCTGCTTCCGATGTTCAACCTATCGGTGCCTCACCTGTCACCATTGAAACAAACAATAATGGAGTAGGACCAAATGATGAAATTGTCGTGTTGGCTGGTGAAACCATTATTCTACGTTTCACATTTGACAGTACAACTGAAGCGGATGTTGTCGTCTATGCTGTTGCGTTTGACGAAACCGCGTTTACAGTGAATCTTGTGGCGATTACAGAGCACTTGGATGAGCTATTTGGCGTGGACAACTACACGATTGTAAGTCCGCCACCAACAAGTCTACGGTCTTCAACAGGTTCACAGGCTGCATCTGCTGGGCAGCTTATCATTGAAGGACCACTAAACACAGGTCCGATAATCTTGCCTGTCGCACTTGATGTTGTCGCACCGCCTGCTGGCGGCGAAGGTGTGGTAGTGCCGGATGACTCCTTTGTACTGGTCGTCAATGATGAGAATAACAATGAGTTGTTAAGGGTTACAGCTAACCTTGAGAATAATCTCTTTATTCCATCTGAACCAACAGGGTTGCAGACAGAAGATGAGCCAGGCATACAGGAACGCCGTATCTTTATGCCGTTGATTACACGCTAAAGAGAGAGGAGATGATTCATTGATAGACAAATCTATCGTTGTGTATTCTAACCGAACTGCTAGGTGGTGGGCGCAAATGATTTAGTGTCTCCCATGATCTTTATGCCTTCCACCAGTGGTTCGAGTACAGGTTACGAGGTGAATGGTATGAGGTGAATGGTTAGCGGTGCGGATTTGGGGATTCGCTGATTGTGTTGAGTGCAATCACTGCGTCCCTAAATCCGCATCAATCATGCCACTGTTTGTGTTTCACCCTCACTGCGTCCCACGCGTGATCAACACAATATCTTCTTTGCGCAATTGCTGTAGATCACGATGGATGGTTTTATTGCTCACGTCTAGGGCGGCAGCAAGTTGCGCAACGGTTGGCACTGCCTTCTGCGTCTGCGCCTCCGTCACCAAACGAATCAAGCGGTAATGGCGCAGACGCCTCTTGCCCTGAATCAGTCCAATAATTTCATCATCGGGGTGGCACAAGGTCCAAACCACCGCCACCAGCTCATCCGGTCGCAATGGACGCCCAAATGACGGTGCGCTCTCTTTTGCCAAGAGAACGGTGGTTGTCTGTATATCTTCTGTGTCATCTTGTGCTGATGAGTTCTTATGTTGTGTGGTGTTTTGCGGCATAGACTGTCTCAACGCTGTTGATGTTGGCGATTCAGGCGAGAGCATGACCGATAATGATTCTTGTTCTGTCAAAATATCCTGCATGAGTTGTGTTTGCTGTTCACATGAAAAGGGCCTATGGGCATGAAGCAATTCAGCGGCTTTGGTCAGATAAGCGTACGCGGTTTGATAGGCATAAATGTCTTTGGATGCCTGCGCCGAAGCAATGGCATGGTTGACGGCTTTGGCCCAAAGCTCGCCATGCATGGCATGGTGCAATAGTTTGAGTGCCAGCTCTCCGTGATACTCATTTACATCACACAAAATATGGTAGGCACGTTGGTGATACACAACGCGCTCTTGGGGGTCCATGATGTCATAGAGGATATGGCGAAAAAGTCTTTGTTGAAAGCGGTAGTTTGCATCGCCTGCGTGGATCAGCCCTGTCTGTTCCGCACTGGCAAGGACCGCCAATACCCTTGTTTCGGGCAGGGTTGCCAGAGCCACAACGTGGGATAGCTCAAAACTGATTCCCCAAATTGCGGCACAATTCAAAATGTTGCGTTCTTCTACTCCATACAGCGAAAGCCGCTGTAGCACAAGTGACTTGACCGAACGGGGCAACGGAAGCGGACTCTCCTCAAGCAATCGCTCTTCTGATGAGGATTCCAGCGATGTTTCCCAGGCGTTATCTTTGCGGTACACAAGCAGTTCTTCTTGGTAGAGAGCCAGCATCAACTCAAGCACAAAGAAGGGATTACCAGCGGTTTCTTGATAGAGATACGACTCAAACGCTGGCATCGGAACAGCACTCCCCAAAGCCGTATGGCTCAATTGTGTTGTTGTTTGCGACGTTAACCGAGCCACCGTCATCTGCATAAACGCGGGGACATCGGCCAATTGTCGAATATGCTGCCAGACGGCTTCATTGTGTCGCGCCCGATTCATACAATAAATGCCTACAATAACCAACCGTGCCCCTTGCACATCACGCATCAGTTCACACAGCACAGACAGACAGTCAGCCGTCCAGAGGTCTATATTGTCAAAGACAATGATGAGAGGCGTAATCTCAGACCATCGGCGCAGAATCTGGGCATAGGCTGCTACAAATCGCTGTTGGGCAACCAGCAAGGATGCGGTTCGAGGTATACGCTCAACATCTGGCAACCATTGCTCAACGTGAGGGAGCAAGGGGGCAATATCGCAAAGCCATTGTGCATCGACCAAATTGGCAAGTTGACGTGTTTGCAGTTCAGTTAGCCCTGCATCCAGCAGCGCGGTGTAAGGGGCATAGGGCATGTTGGGTGCATTAATTGTGGCATCATGCCAAACAACGTATGCGCCACGCCACCCAAAATCGTGTGTCACCGCTTCCACAAGCCGCGTCTTGCCAACACCCGCTTCGCCCTCAACCAAAATGAGACGCCCTTTGTCTTGATGCCTTGGGTTGTCCATACTCGATTCATCATCAAATAGGATGTTTAAATGGGGGTGTAGTTGATGACGCTCCCTATCACGCCCAATGAGTGGCAGTGTGGCAAGGTTTTCTGTCACCAAGGGGGGCAATGGGTGGGTCGATTGGGGAAAATAGGTACTATCGGTTATCGTGCCGTTGGATAAGTTTGTGCCACAAGCAGCCGTTGATTGACATAGCTTTTGAAATAATATCTGTGTCTCTTCCTCAGCGTCTACACCCATCTCACTGTGTAAGTAATCACAATACGCCCGATAGTGTTCTTGAGCAGCTTGTGGTTGCGCCAAGGCCATGTACAACCGCATCACCTCGCGTTGGTTTACCTCATTGAGGGGGTCGGCTTGGGACAACCGCAGGGCATGGTCTAGGGCCGCTTGGTATTGACCCCGCTGCTTGTTGAGCGCAATCAGATGCATGAGCGCATCGTGGTAGTGTAGTTCTGCTTGTCGCTGTTTGGGCAACAGCCAATCATCATAGAACCCGGGCAGCAAATCGCCCTGATAGAGTGCCACTGCCTGCGTCAGGTCTGCGCATTGAGATATTGATGATAGCCCTGTTGACGATAGCCCTGTTGACGATAGCCCCGTTTCTGATTGGCGATAGGCTGTCACGAACGCTAGAAAGTCATGATAGTCTACCCAAACCTCATCAGATAGGGTGAGCAGAATGGTGTTGACATCCGCCTGAATCAACCCATCAACCGACGGGTGATGACGCAAATGACCAAGCGCACGGGTCAATAGACGGCGAGCCGTTGGTTCGGGTGAATCCGGCCAGAAAAGCCCGATGAGAAACGAGCGCAGATGTGTTTGTTGTGGATGGAGCAATAAAAAAGCCAGTAGTCGCTGGGCATCTTTGGTCTTGGGCAAGGCAATGGGTGTGCCATCAACCAAGATGGTAAACGAACCCAGCAAGGTGAATTGAACATGGTATAGCGCTGGCTCGATAAGCATATCAGTTGTCACGTTGGTATACAAACACTCCTCTTGATCCGTTGTCGTAAGTCTAAAACAATAACAGAAGATGCACCACACCCAGCATCGCTCCACCACAAATCCACACCCACGAAAACCAATTATCAAAGTGTATCGCTGGATGGTTGCGCAACCCCCAATGCAACCCTGCGTGGATGATCATGAAGAGATCAAAACCAATCTGGAACCAAAATGAATGTAGGTTCCAGAGGATGATCACCAGCAGTGGCACATGGAGTGCGGTAAAGAGCCGATAGGCGGTTTCATCACTGAGTGGCGTGAATCCAAAGAAAAAACGCCACTCCCGCTGATGGATGGCGTCCAGTTCATGCGCAACCGCGAGGATAGCAACGTTGGTAAAAAACAGGATGTCTGGCAATGAAATCATCGCATTTACAGCTTCTCCTGCACACTCACAATCTTATCCTGCATAGTCTGCGCACGGTCTGTCCGCGTCCCCACCTTGATGCTTGTGGAAATGCGCGGCGCACCCATCTCATGCACGGCTTCATGGCAACGTTTCACCGCTGCAAAGACCTCGTCCCATTCGCCTTCGATGTTGGTTCCATAGGCATGGAGGTTGACGGTTAGCCCGGCCTCTTCCAGAATTTGTTGACATTTAGCGACATGTTCAGAGACAGAGACACCGACTCCGATAGGAACAACACATAAATCGACAATTACATCCATTTGATAACCTCAAAATTAATATTTTTTATGTCAATGAAATTGCAGTTGCCTTCACAGCCTGTAAATTCACATAAATCGTCCGCAAATCATCCAGACTTAGCACACTCAAATCCCGTGACCGATAGTACGTATACTCATGCATCCCCAGCTTGTAGAGCAGGACAAAGTTCCAAGTGCGGCCAATGATAAACGTACCACGCATCACCGTCTCTTCGTTTAGCTCCAGCGCCACCATCATCTCAGCCAGTAATGGATTTTTTGGATGACGGTCACCTAGCTCTTTTTTGTATTCCTGAAGGAAAAAATAGGGTTTGTTGGGTGTCTCGATGCCGCTGGCAACCATATAGTCAGGGCTTCCTTGCAGCAGGACATTGTTGATTACGCCTTTAAGCGGTCGCTCATACCAGCCACGAATACCGTTGTGAAAAAACTTTACCTTGTTGACCAGTGGAATGATAATCTGCGCCTTTAACTCTTCCTCGGAGAAACTATCGACATAACGCCAGTTTTCATCAATTAAATCAGCAAGAAACTGCTCTTCCCCTGGCTCAAGCTCGTAGTCAAACCCAAACCAATCATCAAAGACGGTTGGGTCTAGGTGTTCATCAATCTGGACAATGTTTTGCAAATCATGAAACTCAATCTTACCAAAGGCTAATTTTTTGCGAGATTTACCGTTATCTACCATCTCAACCTCCATTCTTTGCAAAAAACGCGGATACGGAAAAACGCGGATGTATTTTTACCTTCCACATCTGCGTTAAAGGCATTGGTCGTCGTATCGTCCAGAAATCGAATTTTTTTAGCCTCGAAATCGACTATGTGCAGATATCCTCCAAAAAACTTGGTTGCTGGGTAGACGAAACCATGACCAACGCCGTATTAAATACTATGACTGTTTTTCATCCGACTGAATCAAAATCGTCTGGTCAATAAAATTATCAAGCTCTGGCTGACATTGATGATCGGACGATAGCTGCACCGACTGCTCCTCGCCTTTCTGCACCACATAAATATGTGCGGGCGTATTCAGATTGCCTTCCTGATTGCCATCCATCGTGTTGCTAATAAATGTGCCAAGCCCCTCGTTGTGTACGTGGATGCCGTACCGAGCGTTGTGATGAACGATGTTGCCAACAACACAGGGGTCGCCGTTGTGGCTGACGGAGATGCCCGATGAAGCGTTGGCATAGATTTTGTTCTGGGCGATGATGCCTTTGCTGTTGGTGTCAGCCAAAATGCCAGCACCCTCACCATTGCGAATCACGTTGTCGCGAATCACCGAGACACTTCCTTCTGATATCTGGATACCCGCAAAGGCATTGCCATAAATTTCATTGCCTTGAATCGTGCCATAACCGCTATAGACAAACACGCCGCTCTGTTGACCACCCCAGATGTTGTTATTCTCGACAATGGGGTTGCCATTGGGTTCGACCCAAACACCTGCCCCCGCGTTGCCGTAGATGGCATTAGCCGTAATCCGCCCCGTGCCATTTTCATAGATACGGATACCGCTGGCCCCGCCATCGTGGATGACATTGTGGCTGATGGTGGGGTTACTACCTGCATAGATGCCTACGACATCACCCGAAGTTGAGGTGATGGTACACCCTTGCAGCACAAGTTCGCCGCTGGCAATATAGACCGCATTCATCACTTCGCTATCGCCAGTGGACCGTAGTGTCAAATTTTTGATGCTGCCCCATTGCGCCTCAAAGTAGACCGCACTCGCATCCACACTTTCGATGATGATTTCATCACGCTGCCCTACGCCGATGAGATGCACCTCTTTAGTAATGCGCAACGCTTCTTGATAGAAACCGGGACGAATCGCAATCGTGGCACCAACAGGTGCGTCATCAATGGCTGCCTGAATTGACGGATAGTCTGATGCATAGCCACTCCCTGCCTGGGCCACTGTGATGGAGGCATCGACAACCGTTGCCATCTCGGCCTGTAGTGTTGACAGGGTGACGCCCTCACTACGAATCCAGCCAAATTTACCATTCCCCAACTGATAGCCATCTGCCTGTCGCCAACCCAACTGCACCTGAAGCCAGCCGTCAACATGATGAGTGTCAACCACCAGCAGTTCCTGGCCTTGCGTGTCCGGTGTGGCGATGATATCGGCCTTATCGGTGGGATAGAGACTTACATCGAGGGGGGATTTGTTGTTAATCACAACAGTTTGTAACTGCACAGACGTAGGTGAATCGGGTGTCTCCTCTATGTATGTCTCCTCTATGTGTGTCTCCCCGGTAACGGGTTCAGGTGTTGGTGTTGGGTTACGCACCAACTGAATGGTTTTGGGCGGCTCGGTCGGTAAAGCGGTTGGCGTCGTGACATCCTCAACAGTAGGCGGTATGGCCGCTACCAATGATGTGGCTGTGGGCGGAGCGATGGTCGGTGGCATGTGGGTGTTTGTCGGCGGTGGCAGCGCAACTTCGGTAGCGAACGACTCTGTCGCCGTTGGTATTAGCTGTGTACCCAAGAAGGTGAGGCGACTCTGTCCAAAACTGAGAAACAGCAACAGCACGGTTATGGAAATAGCTGTGGCGGCAAGGGCAATCCCATGTCGCCAATTGAGCCGTGCGCGCAACTGGCGCGTCAGTGATGAATCAGAAACAGCGGCCCAACGTGCTGGTGGCAATCCAGGCTGTGCTGATGGGATTGAGACGGGTGAGATTGCTTCGGATTGGGCTGGCACGACCTCGTTGATTTCATTGATGGTCTCACGAAAATCAAAGGTAAGTTGACCAGCGGTGGTATAACGCTTGGCAGGATTCTTCTGCAAGGCTTTGTCGAGTATCGCTTTTAGACCACGCATATTGGTGCGCGGCGCATCCACAGGCGGGTCCACATGACAATGCCCATACATAATCTGCGAATCCGTGCCTTCAAAGGGGTATTCCCCTGTCAGCAATTCAAATAGAATCACACCCAGTGCGTAGACATCCGCCGCACTTGTCACCTTTTCGCTGGCCCCAAACTGTTCCGGCGCCATATAAAGCGGGGTTCCCAGCGTACTGCCCATTTTTGTCTGCGCAAACCCAGGGTCCTTGACAATGCCAAAATCAAGCAGACAGATATCCCCATCGGGTTTGACCATGATGTTGCCGGGCTTAACATCGCGATGGATCAGCCCATGCTCGTGGATAAAGTCGAGGGCTTCGGCGATGTTGTCCAGCAAATCGGCAATTTCGGTCAGCGGCAGTGGATGATTCTTGCGTGTGTATGCATAGAGCGTCTCGCCCTCAATATACTCCAACACCAGATAGGCAGGCTTGGTGTCGGGTTTGAAATCATAGATGCGAACGACTTTGTTGTGTTTGATCTGCGCCAGTGTGCGTGCCTCGGCCCAAAAACGACGTATGGCTTCGTCTGTGGTGTGGAGGGGGTGGATGACTTTGATCACGACCTCGATATCAAAGAGGAGATCAATCGCGCGATACACTTGACCCATGCCGCCTTCACCGATCAACCCTTGGATGGTGTAGCGATTTTGAAAACGTTGGCCGTCTTTGAAGAGTCCAGGCAATACAGTTGGGGATGTCCCCAAAGGAAGAACGGATGAGTTCCCCGAATACGTATCTGCCTTGTAAATGTCGTTGTCTGCGTTCATGGTTTGATCGTGTTTTTCCCCTCAGATAAGCCCAACCCAGTACAGCTCAACTCAGTACCGTTCAACCCAATACAGCCCACCTTACCAATCCCCAATCATCAACCAGCAAGCTCGACAATCGAACCCCGATGGTGCGGTGAGTGTAACATAGGGGGGATCGTGTGTCAAGGTATGCATTTTGCAATTGACGCATGAGTTGACTTCTCAGCGCGTATTCCACACAAACTCGTGTAAAAACAACGATAAATCTGTGACGCCCCTCTCGATTTTGACAAAGCTTACTCAGCATTTTAGGATGGAAAATATAGGCTTCAGTCATAAAGTTTATTGTCTACAAAAATTTATTGTCTACAATTGAATACCCATGTCTTAGCTGGCTTCCGATCAGTCAAATTCACAAAACAATTTGCATTGATCGTAACCATATAACTTACATTTAACCGTTCATTCTACAAGTTTTTCATTCTACAAGTTTTTCAAAGGAGAAAATGATGCAGAAACGCAATCAACGTTTATATGGCATCTTGGGTCTGTTGCTGATCTTGGCAATGGTCATGTCTGCCTGTGCGCCAGCCGCACCAGCGGGTGACAGTGGCGCAGCAGACGCAGGTGATGCCGCTGCTGATGCAGGTGATGCAGGTGAGATGAGTTGGTGGGCCGAAGCTGCCCAGCCATATGCAGGCGTCACCATTCGTGGTGTCTCGGAGAGTACACCGCCATCCAACTATGTGGCCGACGTACTGGCTGCACAGTTTGAGGCGGAGACAGGCATCACTGTCGAATTTGAGACCACATCTTGGGACTCTATGTACGACAAGGCCATTAAAGACATGGAAGCCAATACAGGCATTTATGACTTTGTCTACATTGAGCAGGACATCATCTATGCCTATCTAGATCGTGACTTCTTGGTCAACATCTCGCAAGGATTGGCCGATAGTCCAGATTTGGCCGCACCAGACTCTGACATCAGCAAGTTCACCAGCTTTATTGATTACTTCAAGAATGGCGACGGCGATGTCTTTGGTATTCCGATGGAAGCCTTTGTCAAGGTTTATCTCTATCGTACTGACCTCTTTGGCGATGCGGACATTCAGGCTGCCTTTGCCGACGAATATGGCTACGATCTGGCACCAGCGACCACATACGAGCAATATGCAGACAATGCAGCCTTCTTCACGGCATATGGTGAAGCGAACGACATGGACCTTTGGGACACGACCGTTCAGGGTTCGACGGGACATCCAGCGTCTACCTATGAATTGATTGAGACCATTCTGCCTTCCGGTGGTATCTACAACTGGGGTATTAACCAAGAGAACTACAAGGCAACCGAAGAGAATGGCGGTGAGTTGAACAGCCAAGCGGCCAAGGATTGCTTTAACTTCTGGTTAAGCATGAGAGAATACGCACCACCAGAGTGGTCTTCTAGTACATGGGACGAAGTTGGCTCTACCTTTGCTGCTGGCCGTGCCGCACAGGGTTGGGTCTATGGCGAAAATGCTGCATGGATTGCCACCAACACAGACCGTTCACTGGTCGTCGGTAACGTTGGTGTTGCGCTGCCACCATTGGCAGAAGGCGTTGCGGACGAAGCTGCCGCGGGTGAAGGCTACATTGGTTACTACGATGGTGGTGCCTTTGGTATTCCACATTCATCAAAGAACCAAGAAGCGGCCATGCTCTGGCTCCAATACATCGGTCAGGAATCTGTGCAGGCAGAATGGGCCGTTGCTGGTGCGCGTATCGTCATGGAATCAACCTACGACGATCCACTGGTTGTTGAAGCGGATGCGGCTACCAATGGATACTACACGTTGCTGCGTGAGCAAGGTCCACTCTTTGCAGGCGCACCACCCTATCCATTCCACGGACCAATCCGTGAAACCATCGACCCATTCATCCATCAGGCACTGGCCGATGAAATTACTGGGGACGAGGCACTCGACCTAGCTGCTGCGGCTGTTGACGAAGCACTGGTTCAATTGGGATACGGCGAATAAATTCAGTGAATAGTTAACAGTGAATAGTTGTTGACAGCTACAAACTGTTAACTATTAACTATCCACTATTAACTATTAACTAAAACTATGTGGTCAAATCGTGTCGCCTGGGCTTTACTAGCACCAACGCTAATCATCCTAGTTATTACGGGTCTTCTACCGTTCCTCTATGTACTCTACGTCGTTTTTTTGATTGGAATGTCTTTGCCGCAGACCCAACACTTCAATATGCCGGAGCCAATAACTTTCGTCGGCTGATGTTTGATGAAGAATTCCTCAAATCGTTGTGGGCAACGGCCAAGTTTACCTTTTGGGCCGTTGGCAGCGAATTGATCCTTGGCTTCCTGCTTGCCCAACTTTTGACAAGAGATTTTGTCGGCAAAGCCTTCTTCCGCACTATCCACGCACTGCCAATTATGGTTGCACCCATCGCGGTCGGCGCAGTTTGGCGCTTACTTGTGATTCCTGGTTTTGGCCCCGTGCCATTCTTTTTGGATCGCTGGTTTGAGATCGAATACAACATCGGCACCTATGCCAACCATGCCTTTTTCACCACCGTCCTCATGGACATCTGGCACTGGACACCACTGGTGACGTTGACAATGCTGGCGGGGCTTTCAGCCATGCCCCAAGAGCCATTGGAAGCAGCACTGGTGGATGGCGCCAACCGTTGGCAGATATTCCGATTCGTGACCATCCCAATGATAATGCCTGTTATTTTGACAACAACCTTTATCCGCATTATGGATGCGCTGCGCGTTGTAGACGAAGTTTGGATGCTCACAGGCGGTGGTCCCGGTTCAGCCACACGCTATGCGGGTATCCACATCTGGCGCGTGGTCTTCCCACAGACCGATTATGGGTACGGCTCGGCCATGTCACTGCTGGTCCTCTACTTGACGATTGTCCTCTGTTGGTTGTTGTATATTGCGTTGACACAGACAAAGGAGGACGGGGCATAATCATGCAACAAAGCCGTTTCCAAAAAATCTTAATCACTGTAGGAACCTATGTACTCTGGATCGCGCTGACCGTCACCACGCTGATCCCCATCTACTGGATGTTTGTGGTCTCCGCACGCAGCCGCGTCGAATTATTTTCGCGACCATCGCTATGGCCCATGTGGCAAACCAAGTTCTACGCCGAGAATTATCTCGGTCCACTCACGGATCGCATATTTCAAGGGTATATCTGGAATTCGCTGATTACGGCAACCGCTAATGCGCTGCTGGTCACGGTCCTGGCACTGATGGCAACCTATGCCCTTTCACGCTGGAAGCTCGCGGCCAAGGACAACATCTTCTTTTGGACCATCACCAACCGCATGGCCCCACCTGCCGCCTTTATGCTGCCACTCTTTCTGCTCTTCACAAAAACATTTGCCATCGGCGACTGGACGCTCTTTGACACCCGCATCGGTCTAATTCTACTCTATTGTGTCTTCAATCTGCCCTTTGCCATTTGGCTGCTCATCGGCATCTTGGACGGCATCCCCATCGAGCTAGACGAGGCCGCGTTTGTGGATGGCGCCGGATTTGGCACAGTGCTTGGCCGCATCATCATCCCGCTGGCCGCACCAGGGCTGGCAATCACCGCGCTCCTGAGTTGGATGTTTGCCTGGAACGAGTATCTCTTTGCCTCAACGCTGACCAGTGTGACCGCACGCACCATCACGACAGGGTTGGCCGAATTTGTGACCGTGACAGGATCAAATTGGGGTGAGTTGGCGGCGGTTGCCTTTATCTCGCTGCTGCCCGCACTCGTCTTCCTTGTCTTTGTCCAGCGATACATTGTCATGGGCTTGACCTTTGGGGCTGTGAAATCATAAGACTGAAAACCGCAGAGAACGCAGAGGGCGCAGAGGTTTTTCAGAGGGGAAGAAGAGTGAGTTTCTGTGTTTACACCTTTTCGGTAGCAGAGTCAATCATAAATTGGGTAAATTGTAGAGGGGCGCACTCTTGCGGTCGCCCAAGAGAGGATCAATATGAAACGCAAAGGCTTCTTGCCCATCGACACCAACGGATTTGATCGCGGCTTTATCGGCGTCGTCTTTTTTGTCGCCATCCATCTGCTGTGGCTGCGCTTTGTTGAAATTGAGCCGTTGAGTTTGCCGTTGTGGATTGCGACGGTGATTTCGGTGATTTTGGCGATGATTATTATTCGGTGGGGATGAGCTAAAAACAGTAACCTAATCCATGACAACAACACTTCAACCCAACCACACATTAAACAACGGACGCTATCGTATCACCCGCATTTTGGGGCAGGGTGGCTTTGGCGCGGTCTACTTGGCCGAGGATTTGAACTTGGTGGGGACGATGGTCGCCATCAAGGAGAATTTGCATACGTCGTTAGAGGCGCAACGGCAATTCGAGCGTGAAGCGTTACTGTTGGCACGGTTGCGTCACCCCAACTTGCCCCGCGTCACCGACCACTTTGTAGACAAAAGCTTTGACGCTGCGGGTCGCTACTATCTGGTAATGGACTACATCGAAGGTGAAGACTTGAAGGTCATTGCGCGGATGCATCACCAAAAGTATGGCGAACTGAGCGAGGGCCTCGTGATGGAGTGGGTGACGCAGGTGATGGACGCGCTGGAGTTCATGCACACCTGGCAAGACCCGGCGACCGGACAGTTGACACCGATTATTCACCGCGACATCAAACCCGCCAACATCCGTGTGACCCCACAGGGACGCGTCTACCTCGTGGATTTTGGCATCGCCAAGGAGGATACACCTGTCAAAACCGTTTATAGCATCCCCGCACTGACACCCGACTATGCGCCACCTGAACAGTACCGTGAGTTTGGTGGCAGGACTGATGCGCGCTCGGACATCTATGCGTTGGGGGCGACGATCTATGTGCTGCTGGTCGGTAAAGCACCACTGGATGCTAAGGCGCGCCATGATGGACATGAAACGAAATCGCCGCGCTCGTTTAACCGTTCGATTAGCCGTCGAATCGATAATGTGGTGATGCGCGCTATGCAGATGCAGCCAACGCGACGCTATGCCGATGTGGGTGAGATGCGACAGACGCTGCTTCAAGGGACGAAGAGTGAGCAAAAAACGGAGCGTGAAGTACGGCCAGCATATGGTGATCTTTCAGGGCATCGCGAGATGAACCTTTGGGTGATAGCGTTGATGGGGCTATTGTTACTGGTAGGTGGCTTTGCAATGAGCGAGATGTTGCGTGGTTTGCCGCTGCTTGATAGCTTTGGTGGAGGTATGTCTACGCCTGTGGATGTGCCTTTGAGCAACATGCCTACATCAAGTGTGCAAGTGGTGGAGATTGCACTAACAGAGACGGTGACAACCACGCCAATACCGACCAGTACGCCGACTGAATTACCTACAATGACGCCTACCAAAACGGAGACGGCTGTACCAACTCCTACACCTGTTCCACCTACACCAACGCATACACCGACTGATACGCCTGTTCCGCAAACAGCAACATTCACACCTAAACCGACGAATACGCCAACTGATACGCCTGTTCCACAAACAGCGACACTAACACCTACGCCTCGTCCTACCAATACGGCCACGCGTAGATCGTCTACACCAACACGGACGCCGACTGAAACACCCATTCCACCAACGGCAACATTTACACCTGAACTGACGAATACACCTCAGCCGACCATCACAGCCAGCCCCAGACCAATTGTCGTACCTTTACCGATAGTTGACAAAATAATACTAAGAATCGAAGGAAGTGGAGATAATAAAATTCTGCATCAGGATATCTATTTTAATGATTTAGATGGCGACTCCTATGCCGTAACATATGAGCTTGTATCAACAACAAGACCTGATATTCGCATTGAAGATGATTACATTACAGCTAGTGATTCTACTCAGAAGGTAGGGGCAATAATTACAAGTTCTTGGTGGTGCAATGGGGAGGGATATACTGTAGTATTACGTGCCACTATTTTAGACAGAGCAGGACACACGAGTAACCCATTCGATATAGAGTTTGATTGTCGATAAAATGATAAGTCAACTGGCTATGAATGGATACTACAGAAGCATTGATGGAATTGATTGTTCTTACGATTTTGGACAGGTATATCGAGACGGCCACACCTCGGATGTAAATGCAGTGGCGTACAGTACTGATGGTACACGTATCATCTCTGGTAATGGTATAATACGGGTGTGGACAATGCAGGAATAGTAGCGCGGATTGGTTATGTAGGTGAGGTGTTATCCGCGTGTCCCTGAATCCGCTCCAGTAGGATGTTCATATTTGCCGATTCCATGATAAAATAGCCAAGTTGTGAAGGTTCAACCGTTCTAACCATATACTGGAAAAGAGAGGAGTGCTATGACTATTGTAGTTGCAAGCCTACAGGAGGACACTATTTTGTTACCTCGCTGGCTGATAAAATTACTCAACTTGCGTGAGGGGCAAAAGATTACCCCTAGTGTTGATAGGCATAGTCTGAAATTGACACCATTGGAAGAATTTCTGTCTTTGCGCGGTGTATTTCGAGATGACGATGCATTTGATGAGGCCATTGAAGAGCTAAACCAAGGATGGAAAAATTGGACAATGCAACCCTCTGTTTAGTTCTGATTCACTTTAAACTTTATATTTATGAGTACTTTTTTATAGGCTCAAAGGAGTGATTATGTTTCAAGTAGCAACGCTTAGTCCCAACTATATGCTAGAATTGCCTTCATTTATCGCAGAGCAATTTCAACCATCAGATCAGTTCGTCGTTTGGTTGGATGGCGATACATTACACCTAAAACGAATCAACCCTTCGCCATTGAAGGCTGTTGAGGAGGCTCCAGACGAGGAACCAATGTCTTTTGATGAGCTTGATGATATCGTGCATGAAGTACGCCGTCAAAGACAGGACGTAAAGGTATAAATCATGCTCATTGTCATTGACACAAATATTTGGATATCGGGGCTACTTTGGAAGGGTGATGCGTGGCGTTTATTACGATTGGCAGAAGAAGGTGATATAAAGCTTTGTATTGCCTATCCAATGTTATTGGAACTAGAAGAGGTATTGGGGTATGAGCGTCTGCAGCCTCGGCTGGCTGTTCTTCAAGCAACACCTACACAACTTTCATCTTATGCACTTAATCTTTGTGCTGTTTTTGATGTTTCGCGCCCCAACATTCCAATCGTTGACGCAG
Source organism: Chloroflexota bacterium (assembly GCA_039029935.1). GTDB lineage: Bacteria > Chloroflexota > Anaerolineae > Caldilineales > Caldilineaceae. The sequence continues at coordinate 2,890 of JBCCFC010000002.1, read as the reverse complement.
ACCCAGATGATGACACTTTTCTAGTTTGCGCTGTTGAAGCACAGGCTAACTATTTGGTGATACAGGACCGACACTTACTTGCACTGAAAAACTACAAGGGTATCCCAATTGTGACAGTAGCTGATTTCTTTCATCGTTATACAGAATGATAATTGCATATGAATCATATTAACCATCAAACTATACCAAAAACCATGCCCGCCGTCATCTGTCACGGTCCCGAAGATTACCGCCTCGAAGAGCAGCCCGTCCCACAAATCGGCCCCAATGAGGTTCTGGTGCGTGTCAAAAGCATCGGCATCTGTGCCAGTGACCTGAAATGCTACACGGGGGCGCCACTCTTCTGGGGCGATGACCACCGTGTGGGCTATGCGCAGCCACCTGTGATTCCAGGGCATGAGTTTGTAGGGGAGGTCGTGGCCTTGGGTGCAGGGGCGGGCGAGAAGTATGGCTTGGCCTTGGGTGACATCGCTGTCTCCGAGCAGATTGTGCCGTGCTGGAATTGCCGCTATTGCAATCGGGGGCAGTATTGGATGTGCCAGCTACACGATGTCTATGGCTTCCGGCAGCGGACGGTGGGGGCGATGGCCGATTATATGCGCTTCCCCGCCGACGCCATCAACTACAAAATGCCGGAGAGTGTGCCGCTGGACCATGCTATGTTTATTGAGCCGTTGGCCTGTTCGATTCATGCGGTGCAGCGCGCTGAGATTGGGCTGGATGATGTCGTCGTGATTGCGGGAGCGGGTCCGCTGGGATTGGGCATGGTAGCAGCGGCGCGACTCAAGAATCCACGTCTGCTGATTGCGCTTGATCTCAACGACCATCGACTGGCGGTGGCCGAGAAAACGGGTGCGGACTTGACGCTCAACCCCAACAAGGTCGATGTGATTGATGAGGTTCTCAAGCTGACCGATGGCTATGGCTGTGATGTCTACATCGAGGCTACTGGTCATCCCGCCGCCGTTGAGCAGGGGCTACACATGATCTGTAAGCTTGGTACATTTGTCGAGTTTAGCGTCATGCGTGAACCCGTCACCGTCGATTGGACCATCATCGGTGACACCAAAGAACTGAATATTCATGGTGCGCATCTCAGCCCCTATTGCTATCCGATAGCCATGAACATGTTGTCCAAGGGGCTGTTGCCGATGGACGACATTGTAACCCATCGGCTACCGCTTGCCCGCTTTCAAGAGGGGATTGAGTTGGTGGGGAGTGGTGCGGCGTCCGTCAAAGTTGTGTTAGAGCCGTAAGAAGTTGAACCGCAGGGGGCGCAGAGGACGCAGAGATTACGCAGAGGAGAGACTATGACAGATATTTTAAATCAACTAAATATACTTGACCGTTTTCGTTTAAATGATCGTGTTGCCCTTGTGACAGGTGGTGGGCAGGGCATTGGACGTGGCTATGCCCATGCCTTGGGTGAGGCGGGTGCAGCCGTTGCCGTTGTTGATATTGTGCTTGAACGCGCCGAAACCGTTGCCCATGAATTGCAGCAGAAAGGTATTGAGTCGATTGCCATTCAAACTGATGTCACACAGCCAGATGAAGTTGAAGCAATGGTCAATACCATCGTCAAACAGTGGGGCAAGTTGACCGTCGGTGTCAACAACGCGGGTATTGGCATTTGGCAGGACGCCGAAGAGATGCCGTTGAGTGAGTGGCAACGCATGATGAGCATCAATCTTGACGCCGTGTTTCTCTGTGCGCAGGCAGAGGGGCGTGTGATGCTGGAAGCGGGGTATGGCAAGATCATCAATACGGCATCCATGTCCGCCCACATCAGCAACACGCCGCAGAACCAAGTTGCCTACAACACATCGAAGGCAGGTGTGCTTCACATGACGCGTAGTTTGGCTGCTGAATGGGCCAAACGCGGTGTCCGTGTCAACAGCATCAGCCCCGGCTATACACGTACATCGCTGGTCGAGGATTTGCTGCAAACACCGGAGGGTCAAACCATGTCGCCTACGTGGATGGGGATGACACCAATGGGACGCATGGGTGAGGTCAGTGACTTGCAGGGTGCTGTGGTTTATCTGGCATCGGCGTCATCGGATTTTATGACGGGGAATGATATGGTTATTGATGGTGGGTACTGCTGCTGGTAAATCGGCATTAGGGGGAAGTTATCCCTCTATCTCCCTCTTTACCCCATCTCAATCACAGTCTTTACACAGTCTGCATTTCTTGTTGAGTCAATCTGGATTGGCTTGATAATGCGCACTGGTTCCCCCAGTTGATCGGCAAATTCCGAGCCGTAATCGTCAGCCAGATAAGGGACACCATCCTTCCACACGATGGCATAGCCCGGATAGTGTTCGACTTCACCATAGCCACTGCCATCACAGATTGTTTGGCAATCATATGCCTCTGCAAATCGTCTTGCCAACTCAATCACCACGGGCATTTCATATCCTTCATCTTGTGGACCAGGAAACAACTCAATGCTCACGCCCGTTGGAAACTCGCTTTTGTTTTCAGATACCCATATCACAATGGGCGGCCAATCTTGATTTGATTCAATTAATACCTCGTAATCACCTATTTTCAGTGTTGGGAACCAAGCTTGTAGGGTTGAAATGACCTCAACAGGTGTTTTCACCACCGAGAGGCCAAGCCATAATCCTATCATCGTTCTACTCCCTATATACATGCAAGAGTTGTTGTAGAACAGTATCGCAGGTTGGCTACCTGCGTCACAGATAATCAATCTGTGATACTGGTTTATATCGCAGGTTGGCTACCTGCGTCACAGATAATCAATCTGTGTTATTGGTTAGAGTTGTTGCAGAACAGTATCGCAGGTTGGCTACCTGCGTCACAGATAATCAATCTGTGTTACAGATTTCTCCTTGCCTACTCAACAAAAAAGGGACGAGAACAG
>JBCCFC010000001.1:0-58949 GCA_039029935.1 Chloroflexota bacterium | reverse complement strand
TGAAAAAGAAGTGGGGATAGGCGAAAAAGCAGGACACAATCACGCTGACCAGAGACAAGGAAATGACGGCCAAAATGGCCTCCAGCACAAAGACAGCGGCGCAAATTCCCACCATCCAAACATTGAACACTAGGGCACCGTAGATACCAAGACCACTGGCAAGTGCACGAACCACTGTAAGAGCAATAGCGACTCCGAGGTAGGCACTGTCGTAATCCGAAAAGTACTCGTTCACTTGATCGTCGTTAATGTCGGAGCCGTTCAAAGAAGAAACCGCAATCAATGACATGATTCCGAGGCCAGCAAAGACGAGTGTAATAATGTTGACGATAATGACAGCACGTCGCATATCACAACAACCTCCACAGCACTATAAAAACGATCAAGAACCAAAACAGATTGATCAGCAGAGCCTGCCAGGGACGAATGATTCTTCAAGGTGTAGTCGTCTTACCTTGTGTCCCTGCTTTACAGGAGCGTATCCCGCAGGCGATCCTTCAATTACATGTCCAGGAACGACCGTGACGGGCTGTCCATCGGCACCGGTGGCCACATACGAGGATCCTTCAACCTTCTCACTCATTGTTCTTTCCCTTGTGTCTTTTGTGCAGTCTCATTGACTGCGGCGGTGGCATTGGCACCACTCGCCGATTGTCAATATGTATTTATTTATTCATATATACTCTGTAATTTGCATTAAATACATCCTAAAATATACTATCCATCCGGCATACATGAAATAAGTTTTTAGAAAATGCCCATGACCGTATTCGAGTCAAACTATCCACAACAGTGATTTAGAAAACAAAGAAGCATCAATGGGAAGCAGTGCATGGATCTCATCAACGAGAACAACGAGGCAAATGTTCAGGATCGCCTATCCAATCTATCTCCAGAAAAACGTGCTTGGGTTTTACAGCAATTGCGCAAAAAACAAGCGACACAGAATAATGGTAGCGTAGATGACGCTATTGGACATATTGACCGCACCCAAGTAATTCCTCTATCCTTTGCACAGCAACGTCTCTGGTTTCTGAATCAACTTGAAGGACCCAGTTCAACATATACTATCTTTATTGGCTGGCAACTTGTAGGGACACTCAACCTCGATGCATTGGTCGACAGTATCGCTGAAATTGTGCGGCGTCATGAAAGTTTACGCACGACGTTTCCTGCGCATCAAGGAAAGCCTGTCCAGCGGATCCATCCACCAGAATTCATCCAGTTGACTCAGGTCAGTCTACAATCGTTGGATGAGACAGAGAAGGCACTCACCGTACAGAGACTGGCAAACGAGGCGGCACAACATTGCTATGATTTGGAGAATGGTCCATTATTCCACGCAAAGCTGCTAAATACTGCGCATGATGAGCACTACCTATTCCTTACTATGCATCACGCCATATCGGACGGATGGTCGATGGATGTGTTGGTACGGGAGATGGTCGCTCTCTACAATGCATTTTCACTGGGCAACCCTTCGCCGCTTCCATCTCTACCGATTCAGTATGCCGACTATGCGCAGTGGCAGCGTAAGCAGATGCAAACTACGTTGAGTCAGGAACAGCTTTCCTATTGGCAATCTCGTCTGGTTGATGCCCCACCTCTGCTTGAACTACCAACGGATCATCCTCGCCCCGCCATACAACGGTTTCGTGGCACAGCGCATCCGTTTCTCTTTTCCAGAGAGTTGAGCAATGCGTTGCATAGGTTGGCACAACAGTCCGAAACAACACTCTTTATGGTCTTACAGGCGACCCTCGCCGTATTGTTGTATCGTTACAGCGGCCAAGAAGATATTCTGATTGGGTTGCCCATTGCCAACCGTGACCAACCCGAAATCGAGCCATTGATTGGATTTTTTGCCAACCAGCTTGTCTTGCGCTCAAATCTTGCGGGGAACCCCACATTCGACGAACTGTTGCAACAGGTGCGACAGAATGCATTAGAGGCTTACCAGCATAATGCCTTGCCATTTGAGCATCTTGTCGAGGCATTACAGCCCACACGCGCCTTGAGCTATAGCCCACTCTTTCAGGTTGCGTTTAGCTGGCAAAATACAGATTCTGACACACCCACCCTATTGGGGCTGGATGCAACACGAATCTTTGTTGAGCGCACTTCTGCCATCTTTGATCTCACACTCTATATGCATGAGATGGCACAGGATATCTATGGTGAGTGGGAGTATAATACCGATCTCTTTACGGAATCCACCATCCAGCACATGACGGATCACTTTCAGACTTTACTCACGGAGATTGTCGCCAACCCCAATGAGCATATCCAAACATTGCCTCTACTGACAGAGATTGAACGTGATAAGCAGTTGACACAGTGGAATCAGACTTCCGTCAGCACGACGATTTCAGGTTCAACGCAGCCATGTATCCATCAATTATTTGAAGCACAGGTCGAGCGCACACCCTATGACATTGCCGTTGTCTTTGAACAGGAGAAGTTGACCTATCGTCGGTTAAATCAGCGGGTCAATCAACTCGCCAACTATTTGATCCAACATGGGGTCGGGCCAGAAACACTCGTTGGCATCTGCATGGAACGCTCTTCCGAAATGCTTGTGGGCATCCTTGGCGTCCTCAAAGCGGGCGGGGCTTATATGCCCATCGATCCAAACTATCCTGACGCGCGGATTGCCTTCATGCTCGAAGATGCACAGCCGCAACTCGTACTGACGAGTCAACAGATGAAGTCAAAGTTGCCTGCTGATGTCGCCAGCCTCGCTTTAGACAGCGAATGGTCGCTGTTAGAAAATCAATCCACAGAAAATCCTACAGCCCGGGCGGAACCCAACAACTTGGCTTACTGCATCTATACCTCTGGGTCAACAGGGACACCCAAAGGCACACTCATTGAACATCGCAACCTCACCAACTATTTGCAATGGGCTGTGCAGGCATATGAGGTTGAAGCGGGGTGTGGTGCGCCGGTCAACACGTCCATTGGATTTGACGCTACCATCACAAGCCTCTTTACACCGCTACTGGTTGGCAAAACGGTCTTCCTGCTGCCAGAGGAGACGGAGCTAGAGGCGTTGGCGCATCTGCTGCAATCAGGGGAGCCACTCAGTGTGGTCAAACTGACACCAACGCATCTTGATATCCTGAGCCGTATGGTGGAGCGACCGACCCAGACGCGTTACTTTATCATCGGTGGTGAGGCCCTCTTTGAGCATCATCTGACCTTCTGGCGCAGTTATGCACCGAATACCCACTTTATCAATGAATATGGGCCAACCGAAACTGTGGTTGGCTGTTGTGTCTACGATGCCAAAGATGCTGTTTCATCTGGTGCTGTCCCTATCAGCGGCAGTGATACCAGCGGCAGCGATACCAGCGGCAGCGATACCAGTGGTAGCAGCGTGGGGGCTATTGCTAATACCCAACTCTACATCTTGGATGCGCATCGTGAGCCTGTCCCCTTTGGCGTGCATGGTGAACTCTATATTGGTGGTGCGGGTGTAGGGCGCGGGTATCTGAATCAAGCCGCATTGACGGCGGAACGCTTTATCGACAACCCCTTTGGTGCGGGCAAGCTCTACAAAACGGGTGACAAGGTACGGCGTTTAGCAGATGGCAAGATTGAATTTTTGGGACGGATCGACACGCAGGTCAAGCTGCGCGGTTTCCGTATTGAGTTGGGCGAGATCGAATCAACCTTGGCATCCCATCCACAGATTCAAGAGGCCGTTGTCAACCTAGCCGAGATCAACACGGCGGCAACGCACCCAGGCAAAATCCGTCACTGTGTTCGCTGCGGTCTACCCTCGAACCACCCAGACGCCAAACTCAATGCCAAGGATGTCTGCACTTCATGTGTCACCTACGAGACCTACCGGACAACGTCCGAGACATATTTCAAGCATATGGACGAGTTTCATCGGCTTGTGGATGAGATGAAACGCACACGACGTGGGCAATATGATTGTATGATGTTGCTCAGTGGCGGCAAAGATAGCACCTATGTATTGGGGCAGTTGGTGGAGATGGGACTCAAGGTGTTGAGCTTTACACTCGATAATGGATATATCTCTGAGGAGACCAAGGTCAACATTCGCAGGGTTGTCGATGCCTTGGGTGTTGATCACGTCTTTGGGACAACGCCTGCAATGAACGCTGTCTTTGTCGAAAGTCTGCAACAGCACAGCAATGTTTGCCAGGGCTGCTTCAAAGTCATCTACACCCTCAGCACCAATCTCGCCCATCAACATGGCATTCAGTATATCGTCACAGGGCTATCACGTGGTCAAATCTTTGAGACACGGCTCCAGCCCATGTTCCAAAATGGTATCTTTGATGTCGAAGAGATCGACCGCCGTATCCTCGAATCACGCAAAGTCTACCACCGTCTCAACGATGTGGTCTCGCAGCAGATGGATGTTGCCATTTTCCAAGAGGATGCCATCTTTGATGAAGTCCAGTTTGTTGATTTCTATCGCTATTCCGATGTAGAACTCGCTGACATGTATGAATTCCTCGATCATCGCTTGCCCTGGGTGCGCCCCACAGACACGGGACGCTCGACCAACTGTCTTATCAATGAGGTTGGCATCTATATTCATAAACGGGAGCGTGGCTACCACAACTATGCCTTGCCTTATAGTTGGGATGTCATTCTGGGGCATAAAGAACGTCAAGCCGCCATGGACGAGTTGGATGATGATATTGACGAGGCCAGTGTACAGGCAATTTTACAGGAAATTGGCTATGACCAGCGGTCCATTGTCGATCAGCAATTGGTTGCTTACTATGTAGCCGAAGTTGGGTTTGAGCATACTGAACTCGAACACAATGATCTGCACCGCCACTTGGCACAAACTTTGCCAGCGTATATGGTTCCAAGTGCCTTCGTTCGCCTAGACAAGATGCCGCTCACCGCCAATGGAAAACTCAACCGCAAGGCGTTGCCTGTGCCGATGCAACGGGTGACAGGGAAAGCAACATCAGGGACAACGTATGTCATGCCACAAACAGAGGCCGAACGTCAGATTGCCTCGGTTTGGCAGGATGTGCTCAAGGTCGAGCGGGTCGGTGTCCATCATAACTTCTTTGATCTCGGTGGTCATTCCCTACTCCTTGTGCAGGTTCACAGCCGATTGTGTGATCTCTTTGGGCAGAAAATCGCCATCACCGCCCTATTTCGTTACCCGACCGTCCAGGCTTTGGCAAAGCATTTAGCGGGGGACCCACGAACGACAGGCGTTGCCAAACAAGTGGAGATCAATGTGAAGACTAGTGCAACGCGTCGACAACTGCGTGAGACGCGTAATCTGCGGGGAAATCAACGGCGAACACGCAAACAAAAGAGCCGTGTGTAACCATACTTGTTCGTTAGGTGGTAATAAGATTTAGGGAAAGATTGGGAGAAAGGCAAACGCGATGGAATTCGGGCTGATGTTCTTTTCAAGCAAGTCTGATGATAGCGATAACAAATATCAACTGCTCATTGACGCAACAAAATTCGCTGATCAATACCATTTCAGTTGTATATGGACACCAGAGCGTCATTTTGATGTGTTTGGTGGTCTCTTTCCCAATCCATCTGTGATCAGTGCGGCCCTTGCCATGATCACAGAAAATCTACAGATTCGTTCAGGAAGCCTGATTTCGCCGCTTCATAATCCCATTCGCATTGTCGAAGAGTGGTCGGTTGTCGATAATCTTTCCAATGGCCGTGTCGGTGTCTCATTTGGTTCAGGTTGGAATGTCAACGATTTTGTCTTTTTCCCCAACAGACACCCCAGTCGCCAACGTGTAATGTATGAACAGATTGAGACCGTGCGAGACCTGTGGCAAGGCGGGACGATTACGCAGAAGAATACGCATGGGCATGATGTTGAGCTAACCATCCATCCCAAACCTATCCAGAAGTCATTGCCCATTTGGGTGACGGCGGCGGGTCATCCGGATACCTTTAAAAGTGCAGGTCGTATTGGTGCCAATGTCCTGACCCACTTGGCAAACCAAAGCATGGACGAGTTGGCAGAAAAGATTGGTCTATATCGAGAAGCACGGCGGCAGAGTCATCTACCGCCAGAGCAAGGTCGAGTATCACTCATGCTGCATACCTTTATCGACGAAACGGCGGAGCAAGCCGAAGCCAAGGTTAAATTGCCGTTGCGCGAATATCTGCGCTCGGCGGTCCTGCTCGAGACAACGGGCTATATGAGTGAAGGGCAGAGTGGGGAAACCCATCAGATGCCTGATGATCTCATGGAGGAATTACTGGACATTACCTTTAAACGTTTTGTTCATACCTCGTCCCTGATTGGCACGGTTGAAAGCTGTGTACAGATGGTCCAAAAAGTCAAAAGCATTGGTGTGGATGAAATTGCCTGTTTGGTCGATTTTGGTGTCGAGACTCCAGAGGTGATGCAAAGTCTTCAACATCTTAAGCAGTTGAAAGATGTCTTTGAGTAGTTCATTCACCTGTTTTTGATGGATTGATATGAGCCAATTTAGGCTAATCTGCAAAAATCATTACTAGCGGAGTAGGCATTCTCTAATGCCGATGTACTCGTGTAAACCACGCACTAGAGAGTGCTCAGTCCGCGTTTTAATCGGTATTTTATTTTGTGGGGTAGCCTTACAGATGGGAAAACGCAACTATGCAAAAAAAGAACGTTGTAATCGGCATTAGTGCCGTCGGTAGTGGTGGTAAATCAACGACAACAAAAAAATTGGTCACGATGTTGGGTGATGCGGTATCGATCCACTTTGATGATTATGTACTTGGGGATGAAGCCTATCCCCAGGATATAGATTCGTGGATTGAACATGGCACAGACCCCAATGAGGTGAACGTGCCAGCCCAACTCGCACAGGACCTACATGATCTGTCGCATGGGCAGTCTATCACGTCTGCCTTTGACGGGTCAACAGTTCATCCGGCTCGCTACATCATTTTTGAAGCCCCCTTTGGTCGAGAACATCATGCCACCGGAAAATATATCGATTTTCATGTTTTCATTGATACCCCGCTTGAAATTGCATTGGCACGGCGAACCCTAATCCATAACCCTTTTGAAGGGCGCGAGAATGCAACCAAAGAGGAATTGCTAGAGCAGATACAATTTGTCAATTTCCTATTAGAAGGCTATACGCGCTATACCCGTCGCATTTATCTGCAAATGAATAAACGGGTGATCCCGACCAGCGATTTCGTCTTAGATGGGGATCAAACCGTAGAGGCAATCGCAGAACAGATTATCACGGCTGCCACCAAAGCAAATATCATTCAGGCAGAAACACAGAAATAGACACAGACACAGACATAGAAACAGACACAGAACGTGTAGGATAGCTTGATGAATCAATCAGATATCGCTATTATTGGGATGGCCTGTCGCTTTCCCGGCGCAGGCTCCACCGAGCAATTTTGGCAAAATTTACAAGAGGGTGTTGAGTCGATCTCCTTCTTTGACAACGACGAGTTATTGGCGGCGGGAGTTGATCCCGCGTTATTAGCCGATCCCAACTATGTCAAAGCGGGGACGATGCTGCCCGGTAGCGATCAATTTGATGCAGATTTCTTTGGCTATACCCCGCGCGAGGCCGAGATCATTGACCCACAACAGCGCGTCTTTTTGGAGTGTACCCAAGAGGCGCTGGAGTCGGCTGGCTATACCCCAGAGACCTATCTTGGCATGATTGGTCTGTATGCAGGTGTTGGCACAAACAATTATCTGCTCTATCACCTGCTGCCCAATCGCGAGCTGATAGACTTCATTGGTGAGTATCAACTGTTGTTGGGCAATGAGAAAGACTATTTGCCCACGCGCGTCTCCTATAAATTGAATTTAACAGGTCCCAGCGTCACCGTGCAGACAGCCTGTTCGACCTCGTTGGTCGCCGTTCACATGGCCTGCCAAAGTCTCTTGGGTGGAGAGTGTGAGATTGCCTTAGCAGGCGGTGTTTCGATCCCCTTGCTCAACAAAAGTGGCTACCTCTATCAAGAGGGCATGATTTTGTCGTCTGATGGTCATTGTCGGACCTTTGATGCCAAGGCCAAAGGCACGGTTGGTGGTGCTGGGGCGGGCGTGGTTGTGTTGCGGCGGTTGGTCGATGCGCTGGAAGACGGTGATGCGATTCGTGCGGTCATCAAAGGGTCGGCGGTCAACAACGATGGATTCGACAAGGTGGGCTATACTGCCCCCAGCGTAGATGGTCAATTTCAAGTTATCCGCGATGCGCAGGATATTGCAGACGTGGAACCTGAGACAATTCAGTACGTTGAGACGCATGGTACGGGGACTGTCCTGGGCGATCCCATTGAGATCGAAGCCCTGACCCAAGCGTTTTGTTACGATGAGTCAACAGATGAGCCAGGCGAGACCGCGTCTACACTACCAACATCTACACTGCCGACGCAATGGTGCGCCATCGGTTCGGTGAAACCCAATATTGGTCACGCCGATGCTGCTGCGGGTGTTGCCAGCCTCATAAAGACTGTGTTGGCCCTTGAACATGGGCAGATTCCACCCAGCATCAACTTTGATACACCCAATCCAAAAATTGAGTTTGACAGTAGCCCTTTCTATGTCAATACCACACTCGCTGAGTGGCCCCAGAACGGCGCAACAAGCAACGGGCTGGCTGCGCATCCACGTCGAGCCGGGGTTAGCTCTTTTGGCATTGGCGGCACGAACGCACATCTTGTATTGGAGCAGGAGCCTGTTGTCGAGCCATCAAGTGCATCACGCCCTTGGCAATTGCTGCTGCTCTCAGCCAGAACATCCACCGCACTGGACAAAGCGACGGCCAATCTCGCCCAATATTTGGCGCAACGACCTGAGTGGAATTTGGCCGATACCGCATACACGCTGCAAGTGGGACGACAAGCACACGCCCATCGCCGCATGGTTATCTGCCAGAATAGCGGAGAAGCCATTGCCGAGTTGTGTACGCCAGATGAATTGCCCACCATGCATAGCGACACCAGTACATGCCCTATCGCTTTTCTTTTTCCGGGGCAGGGTAGCCAGTATGTAGACATGGGGCGACAACTCTATGACACCGAGCCAACCTTCCGTGCAACAGTGGATGGCTGTGCGGAAGTGCTAGAGCCATTGTTGGGTATTGATATACGCACAATCCTCTATCCCGATACATCATCCTCTACTTTACCTGCTGACACAGCCACGCAGCAGCTACAGCAGACAGCATTCGCCCAGCCCACACTCTTTGTCATCGAATACGCATTGGCAGAGCTTTGGCGCGAATGGGGTGTCGAGCCACAGATGATGCTGGGACACAGCATTGGTGAATATGTGGCTGCTTGCATCGCTGGTGTGTTCTCGTTGGAAGATGCACTGGCAATTGTGGCTCGACGTGGACAACTCATGCAGTCGTTGCCAGCGGGGGCAATGCTGGCCGTTTCGAGTTCAGCAGAGTCCCTTACTCTCCCATCAGACATCGCTATCGCAGCGATCAATAGCATGGATAGCTGTGTCGTCTCTGGTCCGTCGGATGCAATTGCCGCGTTGCAAGCCCAGTTGACCGCACAACAGATCGAGTGCAGAGCGTTGCATACATCCCATGCGTTCCACTCTGCCATGATGGAGCCAATCCTCCACGAGTTTCAGGCATACGTACAGTCGCACAATCCGCAACCACCCCAAATGCGCTACATCTCGAATTTGAGCGGGACATGGATTACTGATGCGCAAGCAACAAACCCTGCGTATTGGGCTGACCACCTGCGTCAGACCGTGCGCTTTGCCGATGGTCTCGGCGAGCTACTGCAAGAGCCATCACTCATTCTGCTTGAAGTTGGGCCGGGTACAACGCTACGTACATTTGCCATGCAGCATCCCCAAAGAGCGAAACAGACCGTCCTCAATACAGTACGCCATCCGCGCGAAACGCAGTCAGATGTGGCGCAATTGCTCACCACAGTGGGGCAATTCTGGATGGCTGGTGGTATCATCGACTGGGATGGCTTTTATGCACACGAACGGCGTTATCGTGTTCCCTTACCGACCTACCCATTTGAGCGACAACGCTACATGATCCAACCTACGCAGGCGTCATCAACAGTGACACCTGTAGAACCCACAAAACAAGCTGATATAGCCGACTGGTTCTATGTGCCTAGCTGGGTACGTGTGCCGTTGCCCGTCAATCATGATACACAAAGAGATGGGGACTATTTACTGTTTGTTGATGGGATGGGGATTGGCGAGCACTTGGCAGATTGTCTGCGGCAACAGGGCGCGAGGGTGATGACGGTAGCACCGGGGATTCACGATGGCAAGGTGGGTGAGGATAGCTATACTCTGGCCCCAACCGACCATGATGCCTACGCTGTGTTGCTGCAAGAACTGGACACACAAGAGCGATACCCAAAAACCATTGTGCATCTCTGGCGGGTTGATGGTGTGATGGATACAAGCGATTTATCGTGGACAACAACAAGGGCGGGATTGGATCGCGGATTCTATAGTTTGCTTGCCCTCACGCAAGCCCTGAGTGCCTATAGCCGTGAAGTAAGTCTCTACGTGGTCACAGATGGTATGCAAAGTGTGCATGGGGATGAGGCCATTTGCCCAGAAAAGGCAACCGTCTTAGGTCCTGTAAAAGTGCTATCGCAAGAGCAGCCCACTATTCGCACCGTCAGCGTGGACCTGTCTTTGCCAATCGGCGCAGTCTCGACCCATACAGGCATTGTTGAACAGTTGATGAGGGAGATTACGGCGTCAAGCAGGACAGATCAAGTCGTGGCCTATCGAGGAAGACAGCGTTGGGTACAGACTTTTCAGTCACTACGACTAGAAGATGTAAATACACAGATGGATTCTTGGCAAAACACAGTCCGAACGGGCGGCGTCTATCTGCTCACCGGTGGCTTGGGTGGTGTTGCCCTGGCCTTGGCGAGCCATCTGGCAACGTATCAGGCCAAGCTAATCTTGCTAAGTCGCTCGGATTTTCCTGACCGTGCCGAGTGGGATGCATGGCTACAAGGGCATGATGGGCAAGACAAAACCAGCTCGCAGATACGCAAACTCCAAACTATTGAGTCGGCAGGGGCCGAGGTGCTGCTTGTGCAGGCTGATGTCACTGACCCTGCGCAGATGAAAGCCGCGGTCACACAGAGTTTGGAGCGCTTTGGCACAATTCACGGCGTGGTTCACGCAGCGGGTGTGCTTGGTGGCAACCTGATTGCAGCCAAAGACCCAGCCGAGTCTACCAGAGTGCTTGCCCCCAAAGTTCAAGGTACGTTGGTTTTGTATGAGGCGCTCAAAGAGATACCGCTCGATTTTATGGTACTCTGTTCTTCGCTCAGTGCGATTTTTAATGCGCTGGGGCAGGTTGATTATACCGCCGCCAATGTCTTTCTTGATGCCTTTGCGCACTGTCTTAGCCATCATAACCCCAGCAATCGTTTAGCACAGCACATCGTATCGATCAACTGGGATGCATGGTATGAAATCAACAACGAAGCTGATGAACTGCGTGCCCATGATTCGACCAACAGCGATGATGCCCCAACCCTGATGCTGGAGCAGAAATACGGCTTTATGACCGATGAAGGGATCAACATTTTCCCAAGAATTCTGGCCGCTGACCAGCCACAGGTGGTTGTTTCAACAACAGACCTTGATGCCCGCTTTGAGGAGGTTCGCCAACATACCATTGCTGCTGTCACGGAGGATTTTTCCGACTATATAGACACAGACGCACAGCAACAGTCAGTGGCAGGCAAGGATGACATGGATGGCACGGCTAGCAAGACGGGCAAAGTCTATAGCCCACCTCGGAACGAAAGCGAGCAGGTTTTGGTCGAGACCTATCGAAAGTTCTTGGGTATTGAACAGATTGGTATCTATGATGAATTTTGGGCACTGGGTGGGCATTCGCTGTTAGCGACCCAAGTTGTGGCCCAACTACGGCAGGAATTTGGGGTGGCGTTACCGCTACAGGCACTCTTTGACGAGCCAACTGCGGCAGGGTTGTCGCTCTATATTGAAACCATGCGCAATGTTGGCAAAGATGTTCAGACAGACGCGGGCATTGATGAGACAGAACAAGAAGAGGGCGTTTTATGACCGTTGCAAGATTGATCGCTTACCTCAACAGTCTAGGGATTCGAGTATGGCTGGAGGATGGGCAGTTACGCTACCAAGCCCCCAAAGGTGCAATGACTGCAGAGGTTCGGGCCGAGATTGTCGCACGCAAGACGGCTTTGATGGATTTTCTGCGTCAAGCGCAACAGACTGCCGAACAGCCGATCCCATCCGCACAACGCCCGGCGATGATTCCGCTTTCGTTTACACAGGAGCAGCTTTGGTTTCAGTCACAGCTAGAGGGCAGCAGTGCGACCTATAACACGCCTAGCCGTATCCGTTTACAGGGAATGCTAGATGTGAGCGCACTAGAGCGGAGTTTGCAGGAGATCAATCGTCGTCATGAAGTGCTACGCACAAGTTTCCACCAAGCGAATGGTCAAATATACCAAAAAATTGCATCTGCCAACTTTACATTGACACAAGTCGTGCTTGGTGGAGGGGCAGAGGATGCACAGGACACCCATCAAGAAGAGCGACTGCAGCAGTTGATTCAAGCGGAGGCGGGGCGTCCCTTTGACTTGACAGCCGGGACGCTGTGGCGAGCGACCCTTGTGCAGTTGTCGACGCAGGAGCATATCTTGGTGCTGACCTTCCACCATATTGCCTTTGATGGCTGGTCTATGGGCGTCTTCAACCATGAGCTGAGTGTGCTGTATGAAAGTTACCGCAACGGACAATCCTCAGCGTTACCAGAAACGCCTATCCAATACGCGGACTACGCAATTTGGCAACAAGGCGAGTGGGTTGAGCAGGTGCAAGACCAACAGGTCGCCTATTGGCAAGCACAGTTGCAGGGGGCATTGACACAGTTACCACTACCTACGGACTATCCTCGCCCCGCACAGCAGAGTTTTCGTGGTGAAAATCATGCCTTTGCCATCCCAGAGACAGTGATGCGGCAACTGAAACATCTCAGTCAGGAGATGGATGTTACCCTCTTTATGACCATGCAGGCTGCCTATGCTGCCCTACTCTATCGCTATACGGGGCAGGAAGATATCCTGATTGGATCGCCAATCGCCAATCGTCAACGTGCGGAGCTTGCATCGCTGATTGGGTATTTCTCCAACTTGCTGGTCTTTCGCAACAATCTTTCGTCATCGGTCGAGGCCGACAATTCGCTGACGTTCCGCCAGTTGCTCAAACGGGTTCGTCCTATGGCACAGGATGCCTATGCACATCAAGAAATTCCCTTTGAATTGCTGGTCAATGCGCTGAAGATTGAGCGCACATTGAGCCATCACCAACTCTTCCAAACGCTCTTTAGCATTGAAGGCAGAACCCAAGAACAGAGTCTTGTACTCGCTGGTCTAACCGTGACCTTTCTTGATGCCGATGTCCCCGTGGCGAAGTGTGATCTGGCCCTCATGGTCCATGAAGACGAGGATGCCTATATCGGGAATTGGGAGTATAGCACCGATCTGTTTGCGCCAGCGACCATTGAGCGTATGACGGACCATTGGCTGACGCTCTTGGCAAGCATCGCGGCAAATCCCGATGGTGTCATCGCAACCTTGCCCATGCTCACGGCGGCGGAACGCCAACAAATTGTGCATGACTGGAACGACACCGCAACAAGTTACCCAGATGACAAGTGTTTCCATCATCTGTTTGAAGAACAGGCCGAGCGCACACCCGATGCCCTCGCCGTTGTCTTTGACGCGGCAACAGAGTCAGAACCGATTACACTGACCTACCGTGTCCTCAACGAACGGGCCAATCAGTTGGCCCATTATCTGCGAGCGCAAGGCGTGGGTCCAGAGGTGTTGGTGGGGCTGTGTGTCGAGCGTTCAGCGGAGATGATCGTTGCTCTGCTGGCAATTCTGAAAGCGGGCGGGGCCTATGTCCCGCTTGACCCAGCCTATCCACAAGAACGGCTGGCCTTTATGATGACGGACTCAGGTGTATCACTGATTGTGACCCAAGAAAAATTTGTGGCAACGCTGCCCTCAGTGCCATCAACGTTACTCTGTCTGGACACGACAGATTTGGACGCGCAGCCTACTGTGAATCCAGATGTTGAGATGACGCCGGAGAATCTGGCCTATATCATCTATACCTCTGGGTCTACGGGAACCCCCAAAGGCGTGTTGATTGAGCATCGTGGGCTTTGTAATACAACCGAGACACAGGTGCAGGCATTTGGACTTGGACCACAGGACCGTCATCTACTCTTTTTCTCGTTGAGTTTTGATGGCTGCACGGCGGATGTGATTCTTGCCCTGCGTGTGGGTGCAGCACTCTATATGGCCCCCCAACAGGAAATCCTGCCCGGTCCACCACTGCATGACTTTTTACAACGGCACGAGATCACAAGCCTGATTTTGACGCCGACGGCTCTCGCCCCTGTGCCTGCGACAGACCTGCTCAATTTGCATACTGTGATCGTGGCGGGCGAAACTTGTTCTGCCGATCTTGTAGCGCGTTGGTTGCCAAACAGACGGTTTATGAATCTCTATGGAGCGACGGAGGCATCCATCTTTTCGACCGTTGCCCACTGTACGGATGATGGCTCAGTGCCATCGGTTGGGCGGCCATTGGTCAATAACCAACTCTATGTTCTGGATGCGCATTTGCAACCTGTTTCGGTGGGCGTTCCTGGCGAAATCTACCTTGGTGGTGTGGGTGTTGCACGTGGCTATCACAATCGACCCGATTTGAACCGAGAACGCTTTATCGATAATCCGTTTAGCGCAGGGCGGCTGTACAAAACGGGCGATTTGGGTCGCTTCCGTCATGATGGCGAGATTGAGTTTATTGGGCGTGCGGATAATCAGATCAAAGTGCGCGGCTTCCGCATCGAATTGGATGAAATCGAGACAATTTTGGCGCAACACCCCAGTGTGCGCGAAGCGGCGGTGGTGACACGAGAATCGGAAGATGGTGTCAAACAATTGGATGCGTATGTCGTCACAACGGAGCCGACCGACGCAACGATGTTACGTGAGTATCTTGCCAAGACGCTGCCAGACTATATGGTTCCATCAACAATGACGATGCTGGATGTGTTGCCGTTAACCGTCAATGGCAAACTGGACCGCAAGGCACTGCCAGAGCCGATGTCGCAGATGCAATATGTCGCTCCCCAAAATGAGATACAGCGTCAACTGACCACCGTTTGGCAGGGGCTGCTAAAGGTGGAGCAAATTGGCGTGCATGACAACTTCTTTGATCTGGGTGGACACTCTTTGTTGATTGCACAACTACATACAGAGTTGCAAACAATCTATGATCAAGAAATTGATGTCACCGATCTATTTCAGTATCCAACCGTCTCTACCTTTGCGACGCACCTCCAGAAGACGATTGTTCAGCGTAGTGAGACCAAAACAACGGCTGACCGTCAGCAGGAAAGAGCCAAGGCGCGTCAGTATCGACAACAAAAACGACAACAGCGTAGACAACAGAGACAGAAGGCTCAGAATTAAGGGTGTCAAGCGAGATGGATTATCCAACAATGAAGACTAAGGCTGATAACCAAATAGCACCAGCACAATCCAACTATGATGTTGTGATCTGTGGTGGCGGGCTGGCCGGTCAGACGCTAGGGCGACAACTAAAATTAACACTGCCCCAGCTTTCAATTTTAATTTTGGAAAAAGGGCTGTTCCCCAAACCCCATGCACTGGCAACGGTTGGCGAGTCCACGATTGAAACATCTTCTTTTTATTTAGGGGATGTATTGCAACTGCGTGATCATTTGGAAGACGATCATCTGCGCAAATTTGGGCTGCGTTTTCTCTGGACAGATGAGGAAGCATGTCTGGCCGATCAGCCAGAGATTGGTCTATCGAATTTTGCCTCATTTATTTCATATCAGATAGATCGCGGAAAGCTTGAAAATCATCTCTATGTCGAGAATCAGGCGATGGGCATTGAGCAAAAGACAGGTGTTTCAGTACAGGATATCGACTTGAATACAGGCGATACACTGCACCAGGTCCGCTATCAGGTATCAGACCATTCTGACGTTGAACACACAGTGACAACGCGATGGGTGATTGACGCAATGGGCAGACGCCGCTATATTCATAAAAAGCTAAACAATTTGCTCCCGTCAAAGCGTGTCCATAGTTCCGCATGGTTCCATATTGAAGGACTGTTAGATATCGCTGACATTGTTCCAGACGCACAACAACATTGGCATCAGCGAGTGCCATCCAGCAAACGTCTCTATGCGACCAACCACCTGATGGGTGATGGCTATTGGGTGTGGATCATTCCGCTGTCGTCCAACTATACCAGCATCGGCATTGTGGCGAGTGAACCGTTTCATGAGATTGCAGATTTTTCGACGCTTGAAACGGCGATGGATTGGCTGTATGACATGGAGCCTGTTCTCTATGAACACCTCCAGAAATATCCCGTTGCCGATTTCGGCGCGATCCGTGATTTTACTTTTTCTGCAAAGCAAGTATTTTCTCACGACCGTTGGGCCTGTACAGGGGATTCTGCGCTGTTTTCAGACCCTTTCTATGCCCCAGGCATGGCGATGGTCAGTTATCAAAACACAATGATCACCACGATGATCGAGCTAGACCATGAAGGTCAATTAAACGAAGGGCTGGTTCAACAATATGATGCATTTGTACGGGGTGTCAACGAATATGACACATACCTGATTCAGACCCCTTATGATTACTTTGAACATCCACATATTTTTTCGTTCCGTTTTCTCTGGGCATTTGCGTTGGCAACAGGGTTGACCTATCCACAGGCCTTTAATCAACTCTATCTTTATCCAGATATGAATGAACAAATGCGTCAGATTGTGGGACATGTTGCAGGATGGGCATTTCGCCTAGAGTTTTTCTTTAAGGATTGGGCCGCTCGAACACAAAACCGATTTTCCTTTCAATTCATTGATTACCTGTCGCTCGACTTTTTGCGCACGTTATATGACCAAAATACCAAACCCTATGATGATTTTGCGACAGTTCTGGAAAATTTCAAATTTGCGGTTGATACATTAGAAGAATTTGTACAGATTATCTTTCTGTTTGCCGTGCGAGATGTGATGCCCGAAGAAGAGTCTAAATTCCCAACCCCCCTTTGGATCAACCCGCAGGCGATTAGCTTAAATCCAGCGCGTTGGGCGCAGGATGGTCTCTTTCAAACGAAAAGTACCCCGCGTGATCTTAGCGAGATGCAGACACAGATAGAATCTCTCTATATATTTGATGAACAGCCTGCTTGATTGGGTGGGGCAATCCGGCAGAAAGACTTGACAGAAAGACTGGACAGAAGACTTGACAGAAAACTTGATGGAGAAATCACTTTGACTATGGAGTACGCACAGACGAATCAAGAGATGTTCTTGGCAGATTGGGCCAGTACCATACGCTCTTCGGGGCTGCGTGATCTGATTGCCCTGATCATGCGCCCAGAGGTACTGTCGCTGGCAAGCGGCCTGCCCGCCTCTGAACTCTTCCCGATGTCGGCTCTGGCGGCGGCGGCAGCGCAAGTCTTTGAGGGCGAGCCGGGCATGTTGCAATATCGCCCATCATCGGCGCGTTTGCGTGAACAGATTGCACAGTTAATGGCCTCGCAGGGTGTTGAGGCTGACCCTGAGCAAATTGTCATTACGACAGGCGCGCAACAGGCACTCGACATGTTGACCCGACTTTTTCTCAACCCGGGTGGTCAGGTCATGTTGGAAGCGGCGAGTTATACTGGCGTTAAACAGGTCGTTGCGCCGTTGATGCCAGAGATTCTGCCCGTACCGACCGATGTTCACACAGGCATGGATGTCGATTGGGTGGCGCGTCGGCTTGAAGAGGGCGCACGACCTGCCTATATCTATGCGATGGCACGGGGACACAACCCAACGGGTGTCACCATGAGTGTGGACAAGCGTCAGCAGTTGGTTGCACTCGCTCGTCAATACAATTTCCCAATTATCGAAGATGACGCCTATGGCTTTCTAGGCTATGACAAGCAGGTTGGTGTGGCGGATACACCTCTGCGGGCGTTGGATCAGGAGCATGTTTTCTATCTGGGTTCATTCTCCAAAATTTTGGTTCCGTCACTGCGTCTGGGGTGGATTGTGACCCCAAAATGGTTGCTCCCAAAGCTCGCCGTCATCAAAGAAACCTGTGATTTAGAAACCTCTGCATTTACACAAAGTTTGGTTGCCAACTATTTAGACGCCAATGACATGATGGGACATATTGCCCATTTGCAGGATGTGTATCGAGAACGGCGTGACGCCATGCTCAACGCGTTAAAAACGCACTTTCCACAGTCTGCACGCTGGAGTGTACCGACACATGGGCTTTTTATTTGGGTCGAGTTGCCGCAAACGATTGATACGACACGATTGCTTGAAGTGGCGTTGGCGGAGGAACAGGTCGCCTTTGTACCCAGCGGGGTCTTTGCTGTGTATGATGACGACAGGGGCAATCCAGGCATCAACCACTGCATGCGGCTGAACTTTTCACAAGTGACACCTGAACGGATTGAAGAGGGTGTCCGCCGTATTGCAAAATTACTTTAGAGGTGACAATGGCTGTACAAGTGGGCAACAACAATATATTTGTGAACGAACGGGCGCGACGGTTTAACGCCGCGATGGATCGCTATCCTGCGGCGCGACATCTGGAGATTTTGCCCTTTCTCTGCTTTTTTGCCAAAGAAGAGGTTCAGGATTGGCACGTTGTCGACCTGGCTTCTGGCGGGGGATATCTAGGCAACTTCTTTGAAAATGTAGCGCAGAAAGTCACATATGTAGACCAGTCATCAGATATGATGAAAAATATCAACAGTGACAATATGCTCGTCGGCGATATCCGGACGGCCTCACAGGTTGTTGGTGAGAATCAAGCGGATATGGTGACATGTCTGGCCGCATTTCATCATCTGCATGTTCCCGATGTCGGTCAGATCAACGGCGTCTATCACGAGCAAGGGACGCGTGGCTGGACACCCGAACGCTACCTCGATATTCACCTCAGCCAGCAACTACATGATGATGTATTGGCCGACTGGTATCGCATGTTGAAACCGGGGGGCTGGCTTGTGCTGATTGACGTGCCGGGCTACCCTGATGCAGCTTGGGAACATTTCTGGCCCGATCAACAACCCCACACCCTCAACACACTTGGCTATCAGCAGCAGTTGATGAACCGGCTCACCAACTGGCCCATGCCGACAAATATCGATATCTTAGAACGCTATTTTTCGGATAGCTGGCAATCGCTGTGGCAGCATGATCAACAGATTCAGGCCATGCGCCATCTGCTGACAACCCAAACGGATTTGACGATGCATGACCTCGTGCAGAGCTATCAATTGCCATCGTCTCTCTTCAAGCAAAACGCACCGATGGTCCCCACAGATTTCTTTGATGATGTGATTGATCGCTTAGGCAATCAACGGCATTATGGCTATTTCCCACGCGAGACCAAGGTGCGTGATACCTTGGAAAGAATCGGCATGGAGAATATCCACACAGGAACTTTCCCCACACCTTGGGTTTTTGAGAGCAAAGAGGCCGCCGTGTGGTTTGTGCATGAACTATTTGGCTTCAAATCTGCGTGGTCCCCAGACGACATTCCGCAGGAGGAATTTGATAAGCTGGTCGAATTGTTAGAGACCTATTTGGGGTTTGAGGAAGATGCCTTTGGACGCACATTGCTCTTTTGGCAACTGAGCTATTTTATTGGGCATAAGCGTAGCGAGTCTTAGATGAAAAAATATACTACAACGGATTAAGGTGAGGAACGGATTTTTGAGCAAGCCGCAAAAGTCACACATTGATAAAAACCACCGCCCTACAAGGACGGTTTACGAGAGGTGATCTACTCTTACGTAGCCCGTCCATTCTGGGCGGGATGTTTACTAGTACGTGAGATTTTGCTCTTTTGCGATTTTTCGCTCTGCACACGGGGAAAATCCGTTCCCAACCCAAATCCGTTGTAGTATTTTCGATGAACATGGTGAAGAATGATATGGCTGACGGCATGATTGATGCAGTGATCGATACAGTAATCGATACAATGAGTGACAACAGAATCAACGAAGAGATGGACACCGACTCTGCGGTCGCGATTGTGGGCATGGCCTGTCGTTTTCCTGATGCGAACTCACCAGACGCCTTTTGGCAGAATTTGTCTCAAGCCAAAGAGTCCATCGCCTTCTTTTCAGATGACGAAATGCTGGCAGACGGTGTTGACCCAGCCTTGTTGCGTGACCCCAACTATGTCAAGGCAGGGACCGTGTTGGCGAACCATGATTGTTTTGACGCCTTCTTCTTTGGGTTCACGCCGCGCGAGGCCGAGGTACTCGACCCACAACATCGGCTCATGCTGGAATGTGCGTGGGAAGCGGTGGAGCATGGTGGCTATCCTGCCTCTGACTATGACGGGGCGATTGGCGTCTTTGCCGGTGTTGGGCTAAACGGCTATCTGCTTGATAACCTCTATCCCAACTCGCAGGTCATGGAAAGCATTGGGGCTTATCAACTGTTGATGGACAATGACCGTGACTTCCTTGCCACACGCATTGCCTATATGCTCAATCTAACCGGACCCGCGATTAATGTGCAGACAGCCTGCTCCACATCGTTGGTGGCTGTGCATCTGGCCTGTCAAAGTATCCTTCTGGGTGAATGTGATATGGCGTTGGCAGGCGGCGGCTCGGTTCAGGTTCCCCAAAAGACGGGTCATCTATACCAAGAGGGGATGATCGTCTCACCAGACGGTCACTGTCGTGTTTTCTCAGATGAGGCGCAGGGCACGATTGGCGGGAACGGTGTGGGTATGGTCTTGCTCAAACGGTTGGAGGATGCGCTGACCGATGGCGACACGATTTATGCCGTCATTCGAGGGTCGGCCATCAACAATGATGGCTCGGTGAAGATGACCTACACCGCACCAAGTGTCAACGGGCAAGCCAACGTAATTCGCGAGGCTCAGGCGGTGGCCGATGTGGACCCTGAAACAATCAGCTATGTGGAGGCGCATGGCACAGGCACGGTGCTGGGTGATCCCATTGAAATTGCGGCGTTGAAACAGGCATTTGACACTGATGAAAAGGGGTACTGTGCCATTGGCTCGGTCAAATCAAACATTGGTCATGCTGATTCCGGTGCGGGCGTGGCAGGGCTGATCAAAACTGCATTGGCACTGACCCATAAGCAAATTCCCGCGTCGCTCCACTTTGAGCGACCCAACCCCAAAATTGACTTTGCCAACAGCCCCTTTTACGTCAACACACAGTTGTCGCCTTGGCAGTGCAATGAGACACCACGCCGCGCAGGGGTTAGCTCGTTTGGTGTTGGTGGGACCAATGCCCATGTGGTGCTAGAAGAAGCTCCACCAGCGCAGCCGTCCGAGGATGCACGAGCATGGCAACTGCTGACGCTTTCCGCCAAGAGTGCAACTACGCTGTTGCAGGCAAAAGCCAACCTTGCGGCACATCTAGCAGAGTATCCTGAACACAGGTTGGCCGATGTCGCCTATACGCTGGCAGTCGGGCGTCAACGACATGCTCACCGAGCGATTTTGGTCTGCCAGGCAAACGATGAGGCCCAGCAACATCTGGGATGTGAAACTGCGGGCGGACACAGTTATAGCAATTTTGTCGGGGGTGATAACCGCCCTGTGGCCTTTATGTTCCCGGGTCAGGGGTCCCAATATGTCAACATGGGACTCGACCTCTATCAAGAAGAACCGCTCTTCCGTGAGCAAGTCGATATCTGTGCAGAGATATTGCAGCCGATCATGGGATATGATCTGCGTACCCTGCTCTACCCATCACCAGAGAAAATGGATGACGCTGCCCAGCAGTTGGCGCAGACTGCACACACACAGCCAGCGATCTTTGTCATCTCCTATGCGTTGGCGCAGCTATGGCGCACGTGGGGCATTGAACCACAGGCCATGATCGGTCACAGCATTGGCGAATTTGTGGCGGCAACGCTGGCGGGTGTACTGTCATTGCAAGATGCACTGACCTTGGTCGCTCATCGGGGTCGCCTGATGCAGAGCTTGCCCACAGGGGCGATGTTGGCGGTTCCGCTGCCGGAGGAGCAGCTAAGGTTGGAGGATGACAGGCTCTCGCTGGCTGCTGTCAACGGTCCCGAACGTTGTGTCGTCTCAGGTCCCGCCGAGGCCATTGAGACCTATGCTCAACGATTGACGACACAGGACATTGCCTGTCGTCAATTGCATACGTCTCATGCATTCCACTCCGCCATGATGAACCCCATTCTGGCCGATTTTGCGAGGCATGTACAATCGGTCCAACTGAACCCTCCACAACTGCCTTACATGTCCAACGTGACAGGTGGCTGGATTACGGCGCAAGAAGCCACAGACCCGGCCTATTGGGTCAAACACCTGCGCCAAACCGTCTATTTTAGTCGTGGGCTTGCATCGTTGCTTACGGAGCCTGATCTGATGCTATTAGAGGTCGGTCCGGGACGTTCGTTAAGCACACTGGCGCAGCCCTTGACGCAACCGACCCATGCGACTGCACGCTCCCTGCGCCACCCACGTGAAGAACAGTCCGACAGCGCCTTTTTGCTCACTGCGTTGGGTCAACTCTGGGTGGAAGGGGCAACAATCGACTGGGATGCCTTTTATGGCGATGCTCGTCGTCAGCGTCTACCCCTGCCAACCTATCCCTTTGAGCGTCAGCGGTACTGGATTGATGCCACCCATGCGGCGTCATCAACCACCCGGCAAGAGAGCCTTATCCAGAGACGCGCTATGGATGAATGGTTCTATGTGCCATCATGGATCCATGTGCCGCTGTTGCCCCAAACACTGCCCTCACAGGCGACGTGGCTGCTCTTTGAAGACGAATGTGGGCTGGGTCAACAACTGGCTGCACAGTTACGTGATAAGGGGCAACGGGTCATCACTGTGCGCAAGGGTGACGGATTTTCGCAACTGTCAGCCGATGCGTTTGTGATCAATCCACAGCAGCGCGCTGAGTACAGTCAGTTATGGCAGGCATTAGCAGGGACATCGACAGGGACATCGACAGTGACGCAAACAGCTCTCCCACAAAAAATTGTTCACCTGTGGAGTATCACTGATAGTAAACCTGACAGTGCAGAGCCTACGCTGACCGACAGTTTTGATAGCTTGCTCTATACAGCGCAGGCCATTGGTGAACAACATATCACCGATGCACTTGATCTATTTGTCATTGCCAATCACCTCAGCAATGTGACGGGCATGGACATGGTACAGCCTATCACAGCAACGTCGTTGGGCATAGTCTATGTGCTGCCACACGAGTATGAAAATATCCATTGCCGAGCCGTTGATGTCGCGTGGTCTGCGGCCAACCCATCTACCCATCAGCAGACAACCACTGTCACCCAACTTGTCAATGAGCTGGGGGCATCGCTTGATGATGGACCCGTAGATGAGTCGATTGTGGCCTATCGAGGCTCACGGCGATGGCGTTCCACAGTCGAACCCATTCAACTGACCGACACAACCGTACCTATCCGACGCAACGGTGTCTACCTGATCACGGGTGGATTGGGTGGCATTGGCTTGAGCTTGGCCGAGGCGTTGGCTGATTGGGAGACAACGCTGGTACTTTGGAGCCGTACAGCCTTGCCAGCGCGCACAAACTGGTCTGAGTGGTTGGCGACACACTCTGGCGACGAGCCGACTAGCCAGAAGATTCGCCGTCTGCAAGCGATTGAGGCCAAGGGTGGGAGAGTGCTTGTACAGGCGGTTGATGTGGCTGATGAAGCGGCAGTACAAGCCGCAATTGAAGACGCAACTGCACAGATAGGGCCGATTCATGGTGTGATTCATGCGGCGGGGATTGGTGGCGACAACCTGATTCACCAAACAGACCATGCCGCCACCCAGACAGTGTTGGCCCCCAAAGTGACAGGGACTCAAAATCTCCATCAACAGCTTAGGCAGATGCCCCTCGACTTTTTTGTCCACTGCTCGTCGCTCAATGCGCTCTTTGGTGCGCTGGGGCAAGTGGCCTATACCGCAGCCAATGCGTTTCAGGATGCCTTTGCCCAGAGTAGCCCGGGTAGTCAAAGTGGCGGGGTCGCCTATCCCGTGCTATCGATCAATTGGGATGGCTGGCGCGAGGTTGGCATGGCGGCTTATCAATTTGAGGCAGATGAGACTGAGATGGGGCTGTCGCCAGCGGAAGGCTGTGAGGTCTTCTTGAAGGCATTGGGGAGCGGACAGCCACAGGTGGTGGTTTCAACGCATGATTTTGTGCAGCTACGTCAACGAATTGAGTCGTTGCAAAACGCGTTGTCTGCCCCCACAGCACAGACACACGAACGCCCACAAATAGGGGTGGACTATGCTGCACCACAAACACCCGTTGAACAATGGCTAACGGATATTTGGCAAGGGCATATAGGGATCAATCAGCTTGGTCGAGATGATGACTTTTTCTTGCACTTAGCAGGGGATTCGCTCAGTGCGGTGAGCTTACTCAACCGGATTCAAGATGGGCTGGGTGCAATCATTCATCTGCAAGCGATCTTTGAGGCGTCTACGATTGAGCAGATGGCAGACTACCTACAGACACATTATATTGAGCAGCTTATACAACTTGGCTTAGTTGATAAGGGTGGTGACGAAGCTGTTGGGATGGGAATCGACAACCACGTTGTCCAGACAACAGGCCATATGCATGGTGATGTAGGCTCATCATTGCGCATCAAAAAGCAGACAACTGATCCAACGGTCTTACTCAATCAGCTTGACCAGCTTTCTGAAGATGAGATCGATAAAGCATTAGCGACGTTATTAGGGGGGAGTTCTGATGTCTGAAACTCACAGACCATCCAGCACAATAGACACACAACAAGCAGCCTCGATTGAGGAGAAGCGGCGACTGTTGGCCCAATTACTGCAAGCGCAAGCGGAGCAGCCACAGTTCTATCCGCCCTCCGCTACCCAAAAACGGCTCTGGCTTCTGGAGCAGTTGGGGACCAATAATGCCTATAATATGCCTGGTGTTCTGCGCCTGTGCGGTGCATTGAATGTGGCCGTGTTGGAGCGTGTGCTGCAAGAAATCACGCGTCGCCATGTCACTTTACGCACGACGTTTATGATGCATGAAGAGAACCTCGTTCAGAAAATTCATCCAGCAGCTTTTGAGCTTCCAATCATCGATCTGCGGGCTAAAAATGCCAGCAAACAGGAGACAGAAGTCAACCAGTTGATCCATGCAGAAATCAACCATCATTTTGATCTGATGCAAGGCCCACTCTTCCGTGCCATCCTTATACAGGTGACACCGCAACAGGTGACACCGCAACAGGTGACACCGCAACAGGTGACACCGCAACCAATACCCTCTGGCGAGCAGAGCATAGCGGGGGGTGAGCATACGCAACATGTGGATGAGTATCTTCTGCTTGTCAATATGCACCACATCGTCTCTGACGGCTGGTCTATGCAGGTTTTTTTCCAAGAATTAACGACGCTCTATACGGCTTTTGTGCAAGGCCAACCGTCACCGCTTGCAGAGTTGCCGATTCAGTACACTGACTTTGCTCTTTGGCAACAGGAGCAGCTAACAGAGAAAATGCTCGCCACCCAACTGAGCTATTGGCAGGAACAATTGCAGGATGCGTTACCGCTCCTCGAACTACCCATTGATCGTCCCCGTCCACCGATGCAGACCTATGCCGGATCGCACTATCTATTTACGCTGCCTAGCGAGCTTTCTCGGCAGCTAAACGAGTTAGGCAAGCGCACTGGCACAACGCGTTTTATGACATTGCTGGCAGCCTTTAAGGTGCTGCTTATGCGTTATAGCGGGCAAGAAGACATCATTGTTGGATCGCCTACCACAGGTCGGAACCGTGCAGAACTGGAGCCGCTGATTGGCTTCTTTGTCAATATCCTCGCTATGCGCAGCGATCTCTCTGGTCCTCTCACTTTCCGAGAACTGCTCCAGCAGCTAAAGGCCACAATTCTAGATGCCTATCGTCACCAAGAGGTACCCTTGGAGCAAATTATCGAACATGTACAGCCCGAACGCAACCCCAACCACGCACCCCTCTTTCAGGTGGTCTTTGAGCTACTCAATGGTGCCTTCTTAACCGTGAAGCTACCCGGTGTTACAGTGGAAAATGTGGAGTTGGAAACCCCCATTGCCAAGTTCGATATGTCGCTTTCAATCTTTGAAGATGCTGTCCCCGATGATGTAGATGCGTTAATGGGCCGACTGGAATATAACACGGACCTCTATGACAAAACAACCATTGAACGCATGATGGCTCATTTTGAGGCACTGTTACAGGGTGTGGTCGCCAACCCAGATCAATCGATCCACACGCTGCCCCTGCTCACAGAGGCTGAACAAAATCAGTTCAGAGTTGAGTGGAATCGTCCCCACACCAATTGCACGCCTCGCCAGTGCATCCACCAATTGTTTGAAGAGCAGGTCGCGCGTACCCCGGATGCGGTGGCACTGCGCTTTGCGGATCAGCAATTAACCTATCAACAACTCAATCAGCGCGCCAATCAACTGGCGCATTATCTTCGTGGATTGGGTGTTGCTCCAGAGATATTGGTTGGCATTCTGGTGGAACGCTCGATAGAGATGGTGGTTGGCATCCTTGGTATCCTCAAGGCGGGTGGCGCCTATGTCCCACTCGATCCCGCCCATCCACAGGAACGTCTACAGTTTATGTTGGATGATGCCGCTGTTTCTGTGTTGCTAGTGCAGAAAGAGTTACAGGATCATCTATCCCTTGTGACGGCACAGACCGTCTATCTGGACAGCGACGGGTTGGACAGTGACTGGCAACAAATTCAACAACAGAGCGAGCAAAATTTAGATCATGATACACAGGTTGGGATACAGCCAGATAATTTGGCCTATGTCATCTACACCTCTGGATCAAGCGGGACGCCAAAGGGTGTCTTGGTTCAACACAATAATGTGGCACGGCTTTTGCAGGCGACCCAGCCTTGGTTTCATTTTGATGAACACGATGTATGGACCTTGTTCCACACGTATGCATTCGATTTTTCGGTGTGGGAACTTTGGGGGGCATTACTCTATGGTGGACAACTTGTGATCGTACCCCATGCGGTCAGCCGTTCAGCTGAATCATTCTATCAACTGCTCTGTGACCAAGGTGTAACGGTCCTTAACCAAACCCCATCAGCCTTTTATCAATTGATGTCATTAGAAGCATCACTGACAGAGAGAGGCACACTGCCAGAGAAAGGCACATTGCCAGATACCTTAGCATTGCGATATGTTATCTTTGGTGGCGAAGCACTCGACTTTGCACGATTACAGCCTTGGTTCGAGCAGCATGGTGATGATTCACCGCAGCTCATCAACATGTATGGGATCACCGAAACCACTGTCCATGTTACCTACCGACCTGTTACCCAAGCCGATGTCACACAATCAGCCAGTCTGATAGGCGAGCCGATTCCAGATTTACAATTATATATTCTGGATGCGTATCAACAGCCTGTTCCCATAGGGGTTGCTGGTGAACTCTACGTGGGTGGTCCCGGGGTCAGTCGAGGCTATCTGAATCTTCCAGAGTTGACCGCAGAGCGCTTTGTTACGATTGATGACTTGCGCATTGGTCAGGCAAATCATCAGGCAGATCATCAGGTAGATCATCAAAACAACCAGAAGCTCTACCGCACAGGTGATCTTGTCCGTCGCCTTCCAAATAGCGAAATTGAATATCTGGGGCGTATTGACGATCAAGTCAAGCTGCGCGGTTTTCGGATTGAACTGAGCGAGATCGAAACCCGTCTTGTGGGTCATGAGTCCATACAAGAAGCCGTTGTCACGATGCAAGAAATTGATGATACGGATAAGCGATTGGTTGCCTATTTTGTTGGAACCTCTACTATTGCTGATATTTCACGCAGCGATGTTTCACCCAGTGATGTTTCACACAGTGATGTTTCACACAGTGATGTTTCACACAGTGATATTTCACCCAGTGATGTTTCACACAGTGACCTGCGAACATATCTTGCTCAAACACTACCAGAGTATATGATCCCTAGTGCGTTCGTACAGCTAGAGGCCATGCCGCTGACACCAAACGGCAAGATCAACCGACGCGCATTGCCAGCACCAGAGGCTCAACTGGATGAAACAGACCTGATGTTGCCTCGGACGGAAACGGAAGAATTACTCACGGGCATTTGGAAGGAGATACTAAACATCGAACACATTGGTGTTCACAGTAACTTCTTCGATATGGGGTTTCATTCGTTGTTGGCAGTCAAAGCAATCACGCTCATTAGTGAGCAGCTCGATCTCGATGTGCCGCTGAATGTCCTCTTTGATCGGAGAAGCATTGCCGCATTGGCGGAATGGGTTACGTTGGCACAGACAGACGAGGACGAGATGGATGCGATTTTGGCCGATATTGATGAGTTATCAGAGGAAGAGATTCAGGCATTGCTGGACGCAGCCTAAACAGCGGGTATCTAATTCATGAATGTAGCAGAGAAACAGAGTCGGCTTGAAGCTCGACTGGCACACCTATCGCCAGAAAAGCGCGAGCTTGTGTTGAAACAACTGCGGAAGCAGAAACAACAGACGACTCGCCCCCAATCAAAACAGATAGCAGCGATCAAATCCGTTTCACGGGATCAGCAACTTCCGCTCTCTTTTGCACAACAGCGGCTCTGGTTTATGGCACAGCTAGACGGTGGCAGCGCGGCCTACAATGCGGGGTCGACGCTGCGCTTACGCGGTCCGTTAAATCGCGATGCCCTGTGTCGCAGTTTGCAAGAAATCGAGACCCGCCACGAAGCGCTGCGGACTACCTTCCCTATCCAAAATGAACAGGTTTCTCAACACATTAACGCACCGTCGCTGCATATAGAAGAACATGCACTGCTCGATTTGCCGACCGAGGCACAGGAGGCCGAAGTCCGTCGGCTGGCTGTGCAAAGTGCCCAGCAAGCGTTTGATCTGGTGCAGGGTCCACTGTGGCGTGTGACACTCGTGCAATTGGCGACAGAAGAGCATGTGCTGATTTTTACCTTTCATCATATCTGTATTGATGATTGGTCAATGGGTATTTTGTTTGATGAATTAGCCACCCATTATGCTGCGCATTGTCGGCATGAACCAGTCGATATGCCTGACCTTGAGATTCAGTATGCGGACTATGCTGCTTGGCAGCAGTCATGGCTGACAGGACCTGTGCGCGAGCAACACCTTGAGTACTGGCGACAACAGCTAGACGACGCGCCTGAGTTGATCAACCTGCCAACAGATTATCCACGACCAGCTATCCAGAGCTATCGTGGTGCGCACCATTTTTTCACTCTGCCAAAAGAACAGACAGAGGCACTTAAACGGTTGGCCCAGCAGACAAACACAACCTTGTTTATGACGCTGCAAGCAGTCTTTGCGCTGCTGCTCTCGCGCTATGCCAGCCAGGAAGATATTCTCATCGGTACGCCAATCACCAACCGCCACAATGCGCAGATTGAGCCGCTGATTGGCCTCTTTGTCAATATGCTTGTGCTGCGCAACGATCTATCGGGCAATCCCACTTTTTACGAATTTTTGGAGCGTGTACGCGGGATGACACTGGCGGCTTATGGACATCAAGCACTGCCCTTTGAAGTGCTGGTCGATGAGCTACAGCCAGAGCGGTCGCTCGGCTATAACCCGCTTTTCCAAGTCATGTTTGTCTTTGTCAACAAAGCGCAAGGGGAACTGGCACTACACAATCTCACCATCGACCCGATGGATATTGCCGCCCCTATGACCAAGTTTGATATCCATCTCAATCTGTATGAGAATGAGCATGGGATTGATGGTGTGTGGGAATATAGCACCGATTTGTTTACATCTGCCACGATTGAGCGTATGAGTGCAGGATTCCAAGTGCTGTTAGAGATGTTGACCACTGGTGTCGGTGCGGACCAGCCGATTGGCAATCTATCACCGTTAACCACAGCCGAACGACACCAACTCCTGCGTGGCTGGAATGAAACCACCACCCCATACCCGCATGAGCAATGTGTGCATCAACTCATTGAAGCGCAAGCCATGCGTACACCCAATGCGATTGCGGTTGTCTATGCAGGCACACAATCAGCCGGGCAATCAGACACACCGACGACATTGACGTATGATGCACTTAACACCCGTGCGAATCAACTGGCACACCATCTCCGTGCAATGGGTGTAGGGCAAGAAACGCTGGTTGGGCTTTGTGTAGAACGGTCGCTGGAGATGATGGTTGGGCTATTGGGCATTCTGAAGGCAGGGGCGACCTATGTCCCGCTTGACCCAGCGTTCCCAGCGGAACGGTTGGCCTTTATGATGGAAGATGCCGCCATATCTGTGTTATTGATACAACAACCGCTACGCGAAAAACTATCATTATCAGCAGCACAGGTCATCTGTCTTGACAGCGATTGGCCGCAGATTGCGTCCCAACCCAACCAGAACCTGCTGCTCCCTGTTGCACCTAGTCGCTTGGCCTATGTCATCTATACCTCTGGCTCAACCGGGCGGCCCAAAGGGGTTCAGGTCCATCATCAAGCCTTGACCAACTTTCTGTGGACGATGAAGGATCGACCGGGGGTACACGCGCAGGATACGCTACTTTCGGTGACAACGCTTTCTTTTGACATTGCCGCACTGGAGTTGTATCTGCCTCTGATTGTTGGCGGGCAGGTTGTGCTGGTCGATCAGCAGACAACGGTCGATGGTACGGCGTTGGCCGCAGTACTTGCCAAGCACCAAGTGACCGTTATGCAGGCGACACCCGCAACATGGCGGCTCCTGCTCGAAAGCGGCTGGCAGGGGCAATCTCAACTCAAAATTCTCTGTGGCGGTGAAGCCTTGCCTTGGGACCTCAGCCAACGGTTGCTGGATTGCTGCCATGAACTGTGGAATGTGTATGGACCGACCGAGACGACGATTTGGTCAACCGTTCATCCTATTCGCCGCACAGATGACAGAATCTTGATTGGGCGACCGATTGCCAACACACAACTTTACATTCTGGACGATTTCCTCAATCCTGTGCCTATCGGTGCAACGGGTACGCTCTACATTGGTGGCGAGGGGGTGGCTGTTGGCTATCTCAATCGACCCGCATTGACGGCGGAACGCTTTATCGACAACCCCTTTGGTGCCGGACGGATTTACAACACGGGCGATCTTGCCCGTTATCAGGCCGATGGCAGCGTGGTCTGCTTGGGGCGCGTTGATCATCAGGTCAAGATTCGTGGTTTCCGCATCGAGTTGGGTGAAATCGAAAGCGCGCTCACCGACTACACAGGCATTCGTCAAGCGGTTGTGATGGCACGCGAAGAAACACTCGGCCACAGGCAGTTGGTGGCTTATCTGGCTGCCGATCAGGTGGATACCCAGATTGAGCTTGAACACGCTCAAGGGTGGCAGAGTCTGTGGGATGAGTCCTATCGCCAGCCTGTCCAGCCCGATGATTTGGCCTTCAATCTGGCAGGGTGGAACAGTAGCTACACGGGCGCACCCATCCCCCAGATTGAGATGGCGGAATGGGTCGATGAAACCGTTGCTGATATTCAACGATTACAACCGCAACGCATCTTGGAGATTGGCTGTGGCACAGGCTTGCTGCTTGCGCGGTTGGCCGCAGATGTCGAGGTATATTGGGGGACGGACTATGCACCACAGGCGATTCAGCATGTGGAACGGCTCAAGACCGCAAACCCCAAGTTGGACCATGTGCATGTCGAGCAGCGTATGGCCGATGATCTGACAGGCATTGAGGCTGACGACTTTGACTGCATCATTCTCAACTCTGTCATCCAATATTTTCCCAGTGTGGATTATCTGCTGCGCGTCATCGAGGGAGCGTTACGCGTGGTCAAACCCGGCGGTGTCATCTACATTGGTGATGTCCGCAACTTGGCACTGATTAACGCCTTTCATGCGGCCATCCAACTCTATCAGGCCGAAGATGATCTGGCGTTGCCACAGTTGCAAACACGGATTCAACAACGGCGACAGGATGAAACCGAACTGCTGATTGCACCGGATTTCTTTCATGCGTTGCGTAAACTATTCCCACAAATTGCGGGTGTCGATATTTCGCTGAAACGGGGACAGCATCACAACGAGTTAAGTCAGTTCCGCTACCGTGCTGCGCTCTATATCGGCGAGGAGAATTCATCTCAACCGACAGCAGGTACACATGCCCATCACAGGCAAGAAAGCGAGTGGCAAGAACTGAGTTGGACGCATACATGGTCTGTTGATTCGCTCAAGGAGACGTTACAGCAGATATGTACCCGTCTGCCATCCGATGGAGCATCCGATGGCGTGGGCCAAGGCATCATCATTCGCAATATCCCCGATGCCCGTACACAGGCGGCCATTCACACGCTTGTTGCGTTAGGGCATGGTGACACCCATCAAACGGGCAAGACGGCTGCGCAACTACGCACATACCTAGCTGAACAGCCCAGCGGTATCGACCCCGAATCTATTTGGGCGTTGGCTGATTTGCTGGCTGATGGGCTACCCATTGCCATCCATCTTGCACCTGCATCGGTGGTGGGGATGATGGATGCGTGTGTGACCCTGCGTCAACCTATGAACATCGCTGGCGATATCAACGGTGATAGCAACCGTGATAGCAACCGTGATAGCAATCTATGGAGCGCGCAATCACCAAATGCAGCAAAACCCTTAGACACCTATGCCAACAATCCACTGCTTGGCAAACTTAGCCGTATGCTTGTCCCCAAGGTGCGGACATGGCTATTGACCCAGTTGCCCGATTATATGGTTCCAGCGTCCTTTATGATGCTGGAGCATATGCCGTTGACGCCCAATGGCAAGATTGACCGCAACGCACTGCCCGCACCCACAAAGCAGATTCGCCTACAGCGGGACTATGTGCCACCCAGAGACGACATGGAAACAGCGGTTGCCAACATTTGGCAACAACATTTTGGTGTCGAACAGATCGGCATCCACGACAACTTTTTTGCCGATTTGGGGGGGGATTCGCTCAACGCCACGCGCTTGGTCAATCAGCTACAACAGCAGCTTGGCAAACCTGTCTCCATCGCCAGTCTGTTTGAAAACCCCACAGTGGCGCAGATAGCGGCCTATTTACAATGGGCGACAGACAGCCGTGAAGCGGATATCGTCATTCCCCAGCGACATACACGGCAGTTCATCACTGGCGGCTGGATGCCCCTGCTCTACACCCAACTTCCTTTAATCCCACCAGAGACAGCGGCTGAGAAAGCGTATGTCAATGTACTCATGTCTTTTGAGATAACAGGGCAAGAAGATGTAGACGTTGTCGCCCTGCAAAACGCCTGTGAAGCCTTGGTCAAGCGTCATGAGGTATTGCGTTTGCGGGTTGCCCATCGAGACGAGCAATGGATGCAGCAGGTGGCTGACGAAGTTGTTCTGCCCTTTGTCGTGGTCGATGCCAGCGATTGGTCTGAGGAGCAACTACTCGATGAGTCCCAAGCTATTGGACGATATGTGTTCAATTTGGCAGAGGAGCCACCCCTGCGTGTCTATCTCTACACACATAGCACAATGGGGCATCTCTTGCTATTGCTCACGCATCATATCGTGACAGATAACTGGTCCTCTCGGTTGATTGTTGAGGAATTACAACACCTATATCAGGCGCAGGTGACGGAGACGCGGGTCTCTTTGCCGGACCTGTCGTGGTCATTTACAGACTATGTGCAATGGCAGCATGAGACGCTATCGGGACCGCAAGGAGAGCGACTCTGGCACTACTGGCGTACACAGCTATCGGGCTGGTCGCCTGGGTTGAACCTGCCATTGGATCATGTACGTCCCCCCGTACTCAGTCATCGTGGCGCGGGCTACGAATTTGAGTTTGACACCGGGCTTACGGCCTCGATACGGGCTGTGGCCCATCAAGAAGAGGCCACCGTCTATCTGGTGATGCAGGCGGCACTACAGTTATTGCTTCACGCCCTCTCTGGTCAGCCCGACCTTGTGGTTGGTGGGACCGTCAACAACCGGGTTCGCCCCGAACTCGACCGCATGGTGGGCAGCATGGCCGATGCAGTCATCCTCCGTGCCACACTCCCGTCAGACACAGCGATGCCCTTCACGGCCTATCTGCGCCAAGTGCGCACGACGGTTGTTGATGCGTTTGCCCATCAAGGTTATCCGTCCGAACTGTTGGCCGAGCGCTTGGGCATTGAGGCGGAGCAGGGGCAACCTGGGCTGGTTCAGGTATCGCTCAACTATGTTCGTGGGGAGGACCAGACTGTTGCAATCGAGGGAGAAACAGAGGGAGAAACAGGGGGAGAAACACAGTCACAATCTACACCCCAACTGCTCCCTGCCAAGTTGCCAATCCAAGCCGTTGGCACGTGGTCCGAGGATGTGGTTATCGGTATCGGTGATGATGGTGAAAAGCTGCACGGCTATGCTCGCTATAGCACTGATATCTTCGAGGAAGAAACCATCATGGCGATGATGAGGGCATATCAGAGACTATTACAGGCGATTGCCCATCAGCCAGCGCGATCCATTGCGGAATTGCGCCAACAAGTCTCGCTGCAATCGACATCCATGACTGTGGAGCAGGGATAAGGGATTGCCAAAGGAGGGTATCTTGCACGAAAAACAAATTGCGATGTGGTCTGTACCACGTAGCTTGGGGACCGCACTGATGCGGGCGTGGTCAAGCCGTTCAGATACAGAGGTAGCGGACGAATTTTTGGCCTTGCCCTATATTGCGATTAAGGGCAAAGATTTAGGACTCACGCGTGAGGATATCGATCCACGCCACGCACAATTTATGGACTGGCAGTTTGTCGTCAACACGCTCACCGCTCCCCTTGGTGAAGGCAAGTCAATCCGCTATCAGAAGCATCAAGCCTACAACCTGATTCCGGACATCATGGGGACCGAGTGGATTCTGCCCTTTGCCAACTGTTTCTTGATTCGCCAGCCCAAAGACATGATCCTCTCGTTGCACAGAATTGTGCCTGAATTCACCTTTGAGGAACTCGGCTGGGCTGAGTTGAAATGGCTTTTTGAGTATGTGCGAGCGGAGACGGGGGGAGTCCCGCCTGTCATTGACGCCCGCGACCTACTCAACAGTCCGCAACGGGTTCTCTCACTGCTCTGCGAGGCGGTTGATGTTGAATTTAGCGAGACAATGCTCAGGTGGCCTGCCATGAACAGAAAACTGAATGAAAAAGACGCCCTTTGGTATGGCTCTGTAGCAAGCTCGACCCATTTTCGCCCCTATCAAACCAGGAATGACCCTTTGCCAGAGCATCTGACCGAACTATGTAAACGGTGCGACGAAATATATCAGGAATTATATCAATTCCGACTTTATTAGAGAGACAAAATGATATCCATACTAACAGCGGTGACAGGTGGTGCGCTTGTTTTGGTTGGGGCAAAAACTGTAGCCGGATCAACAAAAAAACAGAAAACGCTAGGCGATCTAATGCTGCCACAGATTGAGCAAGATGGTCTCCCTATTGTTTCTTCCTCAATAGATAAATCTAGCAACAATGCCAAAATTATCCAGTCACTGCATCTGGACGAGGTTGTAAAGCAATCAAAGAATGCCGCATCATCGGTCAAGCAGGCATGGCAGATTGTGCGGCAGGATAAACGCCAGCAGCATCTGAAAGAGATGTCTCGCGGGGAAGAGACGCGGACCCCAGAAGAAATCAAACTCAATAGACATCTTCGACGTTCTCTGCTCATCTCACTGGGTGGCACAATTTGTCTGCTTACATACCCCCCATTGATCTCAATCTTTTCGGTTTTCTTTTTGTATGTCGGCTTCCCCTTCTACAAAAAATCGCTTACAGATATCTTTGTAAAGCGCAAGATAACGATAGATTCAGTTGATGCTGTCATCGGTGTGACCACAATGGCGGCAGCACCTGTTTTACCCAGTCTAATGTTTATCAATATCACCTCCACCTTGATACGTGTGTATACATACAAGGTGATGGCAGCTGCAAAAGCGAAAACACGCAACAATTTGACAAACTTGATGGGCAAGCAACCACAATCCGTTTGGATCATGAAGGACGGTGTTGAGGTGGAAATGCCCTTTGAGTCGGTTGTTGCGGATGACATTTTGGTGATTGATGTGGGGCAGATGATTCCCATTGATGGCACGATTGTCGAGGGCATTGCCAGCGTTGATCAACATCTGCTGACAGGTGAATCCCAGCCGATTGAGAAGAGCCAGGGGGATGAAGTCTTTGCGGCAACGGTTGTTCTCTCTGGACGTATTTTGATTCAGGTGGAAAAGACAGGTGAGGAGACCGCTGTTGCTCGCATTGGGCAGATGTTGATGACGACAGCCGACTATACCTCGTCGGTTGAGTTGCGTGGGATCGAAATTTCAGACAAGATGGCAGGACCAACGGCATTGATCGGTCTCATCACCTTACCCATCTTGGGGTTCATTCCAGCCGTAACGGTTCTTCTTGCAGGCTTTGGCTATAACATGAGGCTGCTTGGCCCGCTTAGTGTCCTCAACTATCTACAGCTAACCGCCATTGATGGCATTTTGATCAAAGATGGGCGAGCATTGGAGCAGGTCAGCAAAGTAGATACAGTTGTCTTTGACAAAACGGGCACATTAACGTTGGAACAACCGCATGTTGGTGCGGTCCATGCCTATGGTGACTATGATGAGACAACGTTGCTTGTGTATGCGGCGGCGGCAGAACATCGCCAAACCCACCCGATTGCCAAAGCCATCTTGCAGGCAGCGGAGGAACAGGGTCTGAGGCTACCAACCGTTGACCAGGCCAGTTATCAAATTGGCTATGGCATTCAAGTCATGCTGGACGAGAGACGTGTTCGTGTCGGCAGCAACCGTTTTATGGATGCGGAGGCCATTGAGGTTCCTGTGGACGTGCAGGAAATGGCAATCGTCGCACAAGACCAGGGCTACTCGCTTGTCTATGTTGCGGTGGATGACCATCTTGCTGGTGTGATCGAGCTACACCCCACTGTGCGCCCCGAAGCCAAGGCTGTGGTCGATGATCTGCATAGCCGAGGCATTGCGACCTATATTATCTCAGGCGACAACGAACGTCCAACCCGTGCGCTGGCCGCACAACTAGGGATCAAGCAATACTTTGCCGAAACATTGCCCGAAAACAAGGCGTCATTGCTGACGCAATTACAAGAAGAAGGGCGATTTGTCTGTTTTGTCGGTGATGGCATTAATGATTCAATCGCACTCAAACAGGCACAGGTCTCGATCTCGCTACGCGGTGCAACCACAGTGGCAACCGATACGGCGCAGATTATCTTGATGGACGAAACGCTGAATCAGTTACCACGATTGTTCACGATCTCGACACAATTTGAGGCCAATATTGAGACAAGTCTCATGACCACCATTATCCCTGGCATCTTTATCGTCGGTGGTGTCTATCTGGGATTAATTGGCTATGGGGGAGCTGTTGCGATCTTCTGGGGAGGCGGTATTATCGGCATTTTCAATGCGATGCGCCCCCTTTTTGAAGCTCAGAATATAGAGCAAGAGCGGTTACAGCAACCATAAGGAGAAGTTTAACAATGTCGCAGCATTGGGAGAAATTAAATCAGTGAACCACAAGACAGAAACCGTTTCAGACCTATTGGCCCGTCTGACAGAGGCCAACATCAAGTTATGGGCCGAGGGCGACCGTCTACGCTATGATGCACCCGCACAGGCGATGACGCCAGATGTCATTGATATCCTGCGCAACCGGAAGCCTGACATTATAGCGTTTTTTGAGACCCAAGCGGAAGCCAGTGTACGGGAAGAAAAAATTGGCTATTGGCAAAAACAGTTGGCCGATGCCTCCCCGCTCCTAAAGCTACCCATACCACTCAGGGGTCCACAGCCATACGAACCTGCCGCGAGTGGAACAGTATCAACCTGTGCCTTTGCACTGCCCGGTGCATTGTGTGAGGACCTCCACTCACTGAGTCTTACCGCTGATGTCCCCTTATCGACGCTAGTTTCGACAGCGTTCTCCACGCTGCTCTTTCGCTATAGTGGGCAAACCGATGTAATCTTTGGGTTACATACTGGCGATACGGGGGGGGATGCCGCAGTGGGACCAATCCCTGTACGTCTCGATTTGGCTGGGAATCCATCTTTTCAAAGGCTCCTTGTGCAGGCCAATGACACCATCACGGCGGGACAACAACAAGCCCTGCCATTGGCAGCGTTGACCGAGACAGTGGATGTCGAAACCTTTGAGGAGCACCATCCCATTTTCCAAACGCTGCTGACATGGGAGACCGATGCCTATCGTCCAACATCGGATGTCCCTGCACCAGACCTGCAACTCGAACTCTACGAGGACGGGACAGAGATACTGGGGCAATGGCACTATCGTCCTGACCGTATTGATGATGGCACGGCGCAGCGTCTGGGGGGACATCTGCAAACGCTGTTGGCGGGTGTTGTGGCAGATGCAAACAACACAGTTGAACGTCTCCCATTGCTGACTGCCGACGAACGTGAGATGATGTTGGTTGAATGGAATCGTACCGAGGCCGATTACGATCTCGATACCTATGTCCATCAACTCTTTGAAGCCCGTGTGGTCGAGGCCCCTGATTCTGTGGCGGTGCGTTTTGGCGACGCCCAGTTGACCTATCATGAGCTCAATGTGCGTGCCAATCAATTATCGCATCACCTCATTGAATTGGGCATTGGCCGAGAAGACCTTGTGGGTGTCTTTGTCGAGCGTTCACTCGATGTCGTTGTTGCCATGCTCGCCATCTTTAAGGCGGGTGGTGTCTATCTACCGCTTGACCCTGCCTATCCACCAGAGCGTCTTGCGTTTATGCTAGAGGATACGCAGGCGGCAGTACTGCTGACAAAAGAGAAGTGGATGGCGCAATTGCCACCCCACCAGGCAAAAGTCATTGTGCTGGATGCGGATCAGGCATTGCTTGCCGAGAAGAGCACGGAGAATCCCAACCGCTCTGTGGAGGGGAATGATTTGGCCTATGTTATCTATACCTCTGGCTCAACGGGCTTGCCCAAGGGCGTCTCTACTGAATATCGTAGTCTGACCAACTACATTCATAACGACATCAAGTATCTCCATCTGTCACCAGCAGACCGTATGACGCAGTTCTTCTCGTTGAGCTTTGATGCCTCGGTGGCGGAAATTCTGGTGCCGATTTGTGCCGGAGCAAGACTCTATGTCATGACCGAAGAGCAGGTGTTGCATGGACCTGCCTTGCTGACGTTGATCAAGAACGAAGCCATCACCTATCTCTTCTTAACCCCCACCGTCATGGCAACCTTTGCCACGGTTAATCCCAACGAGTTCCCTGCGTTGCGCGCCATTTGTGCAGGTGGTGAAAATTGTACACCCGACTTGGTGCGACATTGGTGGACACCGACACGTCGTTTTTACAACATTTATGGACCAACCGAATTTACAATGGCCGCAACTCTCTACGAATGCACGCCACATGACGCCCCAGCACCGATTGGGCATATCTATGACAACTGCCAAGCCTACGTGCTGGATGAATACATGGAGCCTGTGCCGATAGGTGTGGCGGGTGAGCTGTATTTGGGTGGTGTGCAGGTTGCACGGGGTTATTTCAACCGACCGGAGCTTACCGCAGAAAAGTTTGTCCCCAATCCGTTTGGTCCAGCAGAAAATCCAGGACGCCTCTATAAGACAGGTGATCTGGTGACATTCCGCAAAGACCGCATGATTGTCTTTGTTGGACGTGAGGATGGCATGGTCAAGGTGCGCGGGTTACGCATTGAGTTGGGTGAAATTGAAGCCGC
The DNA here is from genome assembly GCA_039029935.1 of Chloroflexota bacterium. Taxonomy (GTDB): domain Bacteria; phylum Chloroflexota; class Anaerolineae; order Caldilineales; family Caldilineaceae. Next base: position 19,089 of record JBCCFC010000001.1, on the reverse strand, counting down.
ACTCAATGAACACCCGGATGTCCAACAGGTGGTCGTGGATACGGTCAAAGATGAGTCTGGTCGTGACCAACAGCTTGTGGCCTATGTTGTGCCGATTGAGAGTGCAAACGGCCGGCTGACAGCGGCTGAACTGGGTCGCTTTGCCAGTGAGAAATTGCCTGCCTACATGTCCCTTTCGGCGTATGTATTTTTATCTGAGTTCCCACTCACCCCCAACGGCAAGGTGGACCGCCGCGCACTCCCTGACCCCAATATGGATAGCTTAGAGGATGTCGGCAGAATCGACAGTTCAACGCCACAGAGTGAGACAGAGAAAGCGATTGCGGCCATCTGGTGTGAACTGCTCGAACTTGATCAGGTCGGTATCGACGAGAACTTTTTTGAGTTGGGTGGACATTCTGTGCTTGTGACACAGGTTTTCTCTCGTCTGAAAAACGCCTTCCATGTGACCTTTGCGATTCGTGAACTCTTTGAGTCAACGACGATTGCCGAAATCGCAGAGATGATTGATGCCAAGACCCTAGAGCAAGCGGATGACGACCTGTTGGCTCAACTCTTGCAGGAAGTTGATGCGTCGTAGGTATGTACTCAATCTTCTGAGAAGATCGTAGGGACTTGATACATCAAGCCCTTGCCCAGAATATTGAGAGGATACTGTCATAGGAGACATTATGAACCAAAAAGTAACGTTTGTGGATTTGACCATTGAAGAGGCGACGCTGCCACTGGTGGCGGGCTATTTACAAGCCTATGCCTGTAAAGACGCAACAGTCGCCAACGCCTACGATTTTGATACCTATTCCACAACAGTGCGGACGGCTGCGGGAACCATTATTCGCGACCTCATCAACCAAGAGAGCGACATCTATGCCTTTAGCGGCTATGTTTGGAATACAGGACTGATGCGCAGTGTGTTGCCATCGTTGATGGATGCACACCCCAATGCACAGTACATCTTGGGCGGGCCACAGGTGATGCATCAGGCGCATAAATATCTGGACGCCGAACGTGAGAACCTTGTCCTGTGTAATGGCGAAGGCGAGCGCACATTCTACGAGTATCTGCTGGCGCAGACGGAAAGGGTACCGGACCTCTCGAAGGTGAATGGGTTGAGTTTTTACCGAGATAAAACGCTCATGACGACCGCACCCCAAACGCGGATCAAAGATTTGGAAGATATTCCGTCGCCTTTTCTGAGTAATGCCTTGCCAGACAGAACCTATCTTTATTCGCCCTATGAAACCAACCGCGGCTGTCCTTTCCGCTGTGGATTCTGTTTTTGGGGGGCAGCCACCAATGATCGAGTCTATCAATTTGATGAGCAGCGTGTTCGCCAAGAGGTGGAGTGGATTGGACGCAAAGGCATTGCCTACATCTTTGTGGCTGACTCGAACTGGGGGATGTTGCGACGCGATATTCCGCTCTCGCAGCACATTGCCGATACATCCAAAAAGCATGGTGCGCCTATGATTGTGCAGTACTCATCATCCAAGAATAAGCCCGAAAAGTCGATGGAAATTACCAAGATTTTCTATGACGCAGGCATCATCACCAGCCAGAGCCTTTCGATGCAGACGATGAGTCCGGATAGTTTGGCGCAGATAGATCGGCAGAATATTCGGCTCAGTGCCTACATGAACGTGCAGCAACAGCTACGCGAATCGGCCATCAGCTCATTCATTGAATTAATCTGGCCGTTGCCAGGCGAAACACTGGATTCCTTTAAAGAAGGCATCAACACGTTGTGTGCCGCCCGCGCCAGTGCCATCAACGTCTACCCCCATATGCTACTGAACAATACACCGCTTGCCAATGAGCAGGAAAAATATGGCCTCGTGACAAAAGCGGTTGACCAAGGCGTCAGTGAGCAGGAGATTGTGATCCAGACCAGCGATGTCAGCTATGAGGACTATCAAGCAGGTGTCCACTTCTATTTCTCATCGCATATTTTGCATAATGTGCCAACATTGACGGCGACAGCGGATTATCTGGACAAATATGCAGGCGTCTCCTATCGCGACCTTTTCTCGGCCTTCTCCGACTTCTTGCGACGTCAAGCTGACTCACCGATTGCGCAGTTTGTGCAACAGACCACCGAGGAGACCGATTACTTCCCTTGGCTGGGCAAAATCGTCCACTACACGCTGCATGGCTATCGTCAACACTTTGGCGAGTTGCTATATGCCTTTGTCTCGAGCCAACCTTGGTGGAGCGATGCCAATGCACGAACCCTGTTCGAGGTTGATCTGCTCGCACAACCCTACATCTACAGCGACACCCCCTTTACACAGACAGGCTATACACTACAGGAACTGGCACTAGATCAAATCACAGAGCGTGGCTATGTTGTGCGTCTCTCCGATGAACAGTACACACTGTTGGATGAATTTGTGAGCCTGCCGGAAAATACGGCACACAATCGGCTCCTCCATATTGATCATTCACAGCCCAAGGGTCAGATTCCATCGTTTGATGCACGTGGAATTGACGTTGTAGGTGACTACTGCTATAGCCTGCTGATGCGGATTGACGACTTTGTGCCACAGTTGGCCGAGCAGACAGAAATGGTCGAGATGGTTAGTGGTGAAATTTAAGTAAGACTAAGACGAATCGACAAAATAAAATACCTACAGACTCGCGGACTTAGGCATTCTCTAATGCCGGACTTATCGGGTATAACCCGCACTAGAGAGTGCTCACTCCGCGATGCAATGGGTATTTTATTTTGTCGATTCGCCGAAAACAGACAAGGATAAACAGAACATGATAACAAAAGCAATGGCTGGTTATATACCAACCGAACAAGATATGATCGACGGTTTGCAACCCATCCGCACCTTCATGCTGACGATCAATATCTATCACCTCTTTGAGACAGGTCTATACGATGACCTAATTGAGAATGGTCCTGATACCGTTGCAGCCCTCGCTGACCGTTTTGACTTTGACGCGGATAAACTGGAAGCCTTTCTCAAATATCTCCGCACAGAGGAGATTATCGAGCAAAGTGGCGACCGCTATGGGTTGAGCGAGCAGGCCAAGTTGATGCGCTATGACCGCTCGCACTATACCTTTTTTGTGGGTGGCTATACCGAAACCTTTATGCAAGTTGGCGAAAAGCTCAAGAAGGATTCGGGGTGGGCAACGCGTAACCTGCGCCAAGTTGCCATTGGCTCCAAAGAGACACAACGCTATGATACACCGCCCGTTCTGCGTCGCTTGATTTCGCAGATTCCCGGCGAATGTACCCGCCTGCTGGATGTTGGCTGTGGCAATGGTCATGCTCTGCTTGCGGTCTTGGACATGCTGCCAGAGATTCGAGAGGCGATGGGGGTTGATCCCGGTAAAGAAAGCTGTGATGAAGCTGTTGCAGAGGTCGAGGCGCAGGGCATGTCAGATCGTGTACGCATCGTCAATATGTCTTCGACTGAATTTATTCAATCGGACATTGACTATGATCCGCATCTGTTGATTTTGGGTTATGTGATTCAAGAGATTCTAGGGCAAGAGGGCAGAGAGAGTGTGGTTCGGTTTATCAGCGAACTGATCGACCGCTTCCCCAAACTGCACATCATCCTGATGGAAGTCGATATGCAGTGGGACTCACCTGTCATGCAACATCCCTATGCCAAGGCATTTTATAACCCCTATTACTTGATCCATGCCTTCACCAATCAGAAATTGGAGACACTCGCCTTCTGGGAAGAGATTTTTGATGAGTGTAATCTGGAGATTGTAACCAGGGAGTACCTGGATACAACACACTTGATTCCGGCTTATTTGATGCGACGGAAGGCGTAGGTCGGTATTCGGTAGGTCGGTGGTCGGTAGGTCGGTAGGTCGGTGGTCGGTAGGTCGGTAGGTCGGTCGGTAGTTTAGAACCAGCATACTGAATACTGGTGTACCGAATACTGATGCACCGAATACCGAATACTGACGCACTGACCTACCGAATACTGACACATCGAAAACGGGGGAACAATGAGCGTAACAGACAAAACAGCACCAGACTACATTCCAACCGAAGCGGAGATGATTGAGGCGTTTCAGCCGATTCGCTTTTATGCGTTGGCAACCAATCTCTATCACCTGACGGATTCAGGGATGTTGGATGATTTGCTGACACATGGCCCCACAACGGCAGTCGCAATCAGTGAGCGGTTGGGGATGGATGCACAGCGGGTCACAGAGTTTCTCAAATATCTGCGCAATGAAGGCTATATCGAGCAGAATGACAATCATTTTGACTTGAGCGCAAAGGGTAAAGCCTTTCGTCATCACCACTCCATCTACACCTTTATTATCGGTGGCTATGGGGAATCGTTGGCCCAGATTGGCGAAAAGCTGCAAAAAGATTCGGGCTGGGTGAGCCGCAACTGGACCAAGATCAGCATTGGCAGCAGCGACAACGCCCGCTATGATACACCGCCGGTACTGCGTCGTCTGATGACCCATGTGCCGGGCAATAGCTATCGGCTACTGGACATTAGCTGTGGAAATGGTGGCTACTTGATTGACCTTTGTGACGCCATGCCTGAAATTGAGTTGGCCTATGGGGTGGACCCCAGCGCAGAGAGCTGTGCGGCGGCGCGTGAAGCAATTGCGGCAAAGGGATTGCAGGACCGGATTCAGATCATCAACAGCACCAACGATGAGTTGCTGGACGAAGGGGCAGAGTCTGGCGTCGATATTGAGCCAAACCTGCTCATCTTAGGCTATGTTCTGCATGATCTGCTCACCGAGGATGGACGCAATGGCGTCAAACGCTTTTTGACGCAGTTCACGGACCGCTTTGACGGTCTAAACCTGATTGTCATGGAGATTGACGATCAGCGCGATGCCCCCGGTTTTGTCGATCACGACTATGCACTGGCCTTTTACAACTACTACTACTTGCTGCATGGGTTTATCGATCAGGAAGTAAAACAGTCTAGTTTCTGGGAAGAAATCTTTGTTGAGGCCAGATTAGAAATCGTCGCCAAAGAGGGTATCGACTCGACAGGGTGGCTGCCCTGCTATCTGCTGCGAAAGGGAGGTGCATGATGGATATCACAGTCGTACCATTGACATCAGCGCAGACACATGACCCCAGAGTTGAAGGCTGGGGATTTTGGGATAAGTTTAGCGACCGCTCATTTACCCAACACTATACAGCGGGCAAGGGATGGCACAGTGCCACGATTGGTGCTTATGAACCGCTGGCATTGAATCCAGCAAGCACAGTCTTTCACTATGGACAGGCGATCTTTGAAGGCTGCAAGGCATTCCGTCGCCCCGATGGGCATATCAATCTCTTTCGCCCTTGGGATCACGCAAAGCGGTTTAATCGCTCGGCAGAACGGATGATGATGCCTGTGGTCCCCGCCGAAGACCATGTGGAGGCGATTGTTACACTGGTGCAGATGGATCAGATTTGGGTTCCAGATGTGCCAGATGCGTCGCTCTATATCCGCCCCATCATGTTTGCAACAGACATGGTGTTAGGGGTTGCCGTGAGCAAGTCCTACATCCATTCGGTCATGACAAGCCCACTGCTGCCGCATGAAGACTTGTTGTTGCCCATGCCGATCTATATCGCCGATGAGTATCCACGAGCAATGATTGGTGGCACGGGTGATGTCAAGGCAGCCTGCAACTATCCTGCGGCACTCCATCTGACAGCGGCTGTTCAAAAAGAGGGGTTCGAGGATGTGTTGTGGCTTGATGCCATCCATCGCCGCTATGTGGAGGAAGTCGGCACCATGAATTTTGCGGTGGTGTACAACGGTCAAGAGATTGTGACTCCTGCACTGACGGGCACAATTCTGCCCGGCATCACGCGAGAGTCGGTGATGACGCTTGCCCCAGAATGCGGTTACACCGTCACCGAGGCAGAGCTTGATGTACACGAGATGCTGGCCGACATTCGGGCGGGCAAGATTACCGAGGCATTTGGCACGGGCACCGGAGCCGTTGTGGCGCCCGTAGGCAAATTGGGCTACAAAGGTGATGAATACATCCTCAATCATGGGGACATTGGCCCTGTCACGCAACACCTACGACAGGCTCTAACGGATGTCCAGTTTGGTCGTGTGCCAGACAAGCATGGCTGGACTCTGAAGATCGAGGTTTAGACCAGGTAAATTTATCAAGGTAAATTTATCAAGAAACACTATAGAAAGGCTTAAAAATGTCAGAAACGACACAGGCAGGAACGACACAGGCAGAAACGACGCTATCTACCATCGACGCATTAGATGCCCGCCTCACACAAATGGATACTGCTGGTCCGCGATTTGATGATGCCACAACGGAAGGAGCTTTTGCCTTTAAATATACCTGTAAAGCCCTTGAAGCCCATTATCCATTTCTTGTTCTTGGATTACAGGAAAAACTTGCAGGCATTGATGCAGAACTATTCCGGAAGCTTGAAGCACTGGGTAGAGTTGGTGTGCCGGAAACAGACTTTGCAATCCCTTATGTATCTTCTGAATTTGCGGAGGAGGCCCTTGCTTACGTCTTGAAGAAGCCTGTGCCAATCGTCGTCAAGGGTGGTGCGACAGGCAGTCAGGCAGACGAAACTTGGACACCGTCGTTTTTCAAAACAAACTATGGCGATTACGAGTTACCGCTTGCCAAAGGGAAAGTTCAGGATGCAAAGGGAACCATTGCCCAAGTTGTAGAGGATATTGAAAGCGGGACGGAGCGTGGGCATTATGTTCATAACGTCGCAAACTTCTTTAATGAACACCGAGAGCTTGAGGATCAGCTACCCATAAAGCAATTTATGGAGTATGTAGCACCGGCGAACCTCTTTGGCTGTCAGCTATTTATGGGGGGCGCAAAGACGGGAACAAGCTGGCATCATGCCAGTGGGTGGAATTTCTTCTTCAATGTGTATGGCGAAAAACAGTGGTTCATGGCGCACCCAACAATGACACCTTGGATATATGGACGGATGCATCCATCAGGGTCGGCTGGCATGACAAAAGTCGATCACAATAAGCCAGCAAGGGCGCAAATTGCCAAGTTCCCGTTATACCGCCACGTACCAGTATACAGCATCGTATTGCAGCCGGGCGATGTCTTGGTCGTACCGCCTTGGTGGTGGCATGCCATCACCAATATCTCATCGGCAACCATTGCGGTGTCCACGCGTTGGCTCAACTTCCAATCGCCCAATACCACACCGATACTCCGCCTAGCCCAAGGCTTGATGCCCGGTTTCCAAGAATTTGAGAAGGAAGCCATGGAACAGCAACAGGAGTTTCGTATCCGCGATAAATATATCCGCGACACATACGATAATGCCGCGTTTAGAAGCGATGCACCCTAAGAATTGGGTCATGACCGATACACGGTTATAGAGACTATTTGGGTCCTGCTTTGTACGAGGAAGACATGTCCAAAACTGATGTGATGATAGTAGAGATGAATTCAACAACGACACCTGTAAAACCATCCGCACAATTTGATGTCTACGTCCGCAGTATCTCACTCACAGACGGACCTGCGACGATTCAGATTGATCTTGAGATTGCAGGCGTATCCTTTTTCTCACAGGTCATCTATCATTCCATCCCGTCATGGCAGGCATTGTGGGCGCGTTGTTGCGATGTTGAGAGGCATCCCCAATTTCAATCTCATCTGCTGGGTGCGCTGGTAGCCTGGGAGTGTATGCGCTTTCTGGCATTGGGTGGGGAGCGGGTTGTGCTTTGCCCGGGTCTTCATTGTAATGAGACCGTGCAACAGCTATGGACCTACTGTTTTCGTCATCAGTTGGGCGAGTGGCGCTATCTGAATCAACTACAATACGAGACCGATAGCTTACCGGAATTGATTGTCTCAGCGGAATCGTCCGGTACACAATCTGCAGGTAAACAGCCTGAAGCTGGCACAGTCACTGGCAAACCACAGCGTGTTCTCCTGACCAACGGCGGTGGCAAAGATACGCTGGCAGGGATGTTGCTGCTGACAGGCGCAGACATCAATTTTGATCTCTATGAAGGCTATCTGCCCATCGGCAACAACAGTTTGGCCTTGCAACAGCAACTGCTTCAACGACTCAAGGATGCAGCAGCACCATCGACGACGGAGACGCATCGTGTGACGGTGGAAGATAATTTCTTTAGCTGCCCAGAGTCTGTTTTTGATCAGATGGGGGTGCAAGCCAAACACACAAAGATCGACTTTGCCGTTGGACACACAGCAAACTACATCGGCTATTTTCCTGTGATTCTCTATCATGGCTATACCGATGTTTGGTTTAACATCGAGCGTTCAGCCGACAATGAGATGGTGCATTGGGCAGGGGACTCCATCAACCACCAATGGTGCAAGAGCGTTGACTATCAGCAAAAGGCGAGAGAGGTCTTCACAGAGGTCACTGGCCTAACATGGTTTCACGGATTTTCTAGCACGTTACGTGGATTGTATGACATGTCCATCTATAGCATTGTGGCGCAGTATCCAGTACAGATGCAGGCGACCCATTCCTGTAACTATGGCAAGCCTTGGTGTAACAATTGCCCAAAGTGCTGTTTCTGCTATTTGATGATGTGTGCGCATTTTGATGAGTCCTTTGCCAAAGTGGTGGTTGGCTCCAATACAAGCCTATTTACCATTCCAGAAAATCGTGTTCATTGGGAGAGCTTGCTTGATCCAAAGCAGGTGGCATGGGAATGTGTGCCGTCGCATGAAGAATGTCAAGTGGCGGGGTATATTTGTTTGCAGAAAGGGCTAAACTATCCTGTTCTGCAAGAATTTGTCAACCTGACACAGGATGACGCCGAACAGCTTTGGCAACGATATACGGATGTAGACTGGACAGAGATACCCGAGGAAGTACACACGGTGCTGAGAGATGTGCTTACACAGTCGCCTAATCTTGTGTGCAACGAACGGTTTGGGTTGCCCGTGTAGGCGACCGCAAGGCCAACGAAGATGAAGGAAACTGTAGTGGTCAGATAGAGTCTAAACATCATTGTAGGGGCGTACCCTTGCGGTCGCCCTAGCTTACACACTGACCATTACAGAAGATGAAGGAAACATACGAAGGATGTCGTCAAAGGTAGAATCGACAGAAGCAACAGAAGCATTATCACCCATCAAGCGCGCCTTGCTGGCGGTCCAGCAGATGAAGACCCAAGTGGCGGACATGGAGTATGCGCAGCATGAGCCGATTGCCATCGTGGGGATGGGTTGCCGTTTCCCCGGTGCCGATGGACCAGATGAGTTCTGGCAGATGTTGCGCAACGGCACGGATGCCATCGGGGAAGTCCCCAAGGATCGCTGGGACATGGATGAGTACTATGATCCTGATGCCAGTGTGCCGGGCAAAATCTCCACGCGCTTTGGGGGCTTTATCGACGAGATTGACCAGTTTGATCCCTTCTTTTTCAACATCTCCCCGCGTGAGGCGACGGCACTGGACCCACAACAACGGTTGCTGTTGGAAGTGACATGGGAGACGTTGGAACATGCTGCGCTACCACCCAATCAACTGCCCAAAGAGACAGGCGTCTTTGTGGGTATCTGCAACCGCGATTATTTTCAACTCATGTTGCAGGGCGAAGAGAGCGACATCGACAGCTACCTTTCGTCGGGCAATGATCTGAGCACGGCCAGCGGTCGATTGTCCTATTTCTTGGGTGTCACTGGCCCCACCTTTTCGGTCGATACCGCCTGTTCATCCTCGTTGGTGACAGTGCATCTCGCCTGTCAGAGTTTACGCAACAAGGAGTGTAATCTGGCATTGGCGGGTGGCGTCAACTTGATGATTACCCCCGCTGTGAGTATCAACATTTCACAGGCGCGGATGCTGGCACCGGATGGCCGCTGCAAAGTCTTTGATGCCAGCGCCGATGGCTATGTGCGTGCCGAGGGCTGTGGCATGATTGCCCTCAAACGGCTTTCTGATGCAGAGGCAGATGGTGACACCATTCTTGCGTTGATTCGTGGTTCGGCCATCAATCACGATGGACGCACCAGCGGTTTGACTGTGCCCAGCGGACCATCACAGCAGGGTGTGATTCGCCAAGCACTGGCCGATGGGCGCGTTGAGCCAGCGCAGGTCAGCTATATCGAGGCACATGGCACAGGCACGTCTTTAGGAGACCCCATCGAGGCGGGGTCGCTGGGGGCAATTTTTGGTGACAATGCAGAGCCGCTCTATGTTGGCTCAGTCAAATCCAATATCGGCCATCTCGAATCGGCGGCAGGAATTGCAGGTGTTATCAAGACGATCCTTGCGCTGCAACACGCCGAGATTCCACCCAGTCTCCATTTCAATCAGCCCAACCCACACATCGCCTGGGACGATATCCGCCTGACCGTGCCAACCGTGCCAACGCGGTGGCAGGATGAAAGCCGCTTGGCTGGCGTCAGCTCCTTTGGCTTTAGTGGAACCAATGCCCATGTTATTTTGGAGTCTGTAAAAGAGCCTGCCAAAGAGCCTGTCAATGAACCTGTAAAAGAGCCTGTAGCAGCACCAACAGAACAAGACCATCACTTGCTGACCCTTTCGGCCAAGACGCCCGAAGCACTCGATGCACTGGCGCAACAAACCATCCGCTATCTGGAACGCGAGCCAAACGCCAGCCTTGCCGACATCTGTTTTACCAGCAACCAAGGCCGCCAGCACTTCTCCCATCGCCTAGCCGTTGTTGCCGATTCAATGCAGACGTTACAAGTAAACCTGATTCAACGATGCCAAGAGGATACAGCCCCGACAATACGACCGCCCCACAAAACGGCCTTCCTCTTCACAGGCCAAGGCGCACAATACATCGACATGGGTCAACAACTCTACCAAACCAACGCCATCTTCCGCCAGACCATTGATCACTGTGACGAAATCCTACGCGCCCATCTTGACCATTCTTTATGCACAATCATCTTTTCTGCAAACGATGATTCACCATCACACCCCCACACCATCACACCCCCACACCATCACACCCCCACACTATCACAGACTCAATACACCCAACCCGCCCTCTTCGCCCTCGAATACGCACTTTATCAACTCTGGCAATCATGGGGCATCAGACCGGATATGGTGATGGGGCATAGTGTCGGGGAATATGTAGCCGCTTGTGTGGCGGGTGTGTTTACGTTGGAAGAGGGTCTGCGCTTGATTGCCGCACGGGGACGGCTTATGCAGGCAACAACACCGGGCAAGATGGTGGCGGTGCAGACCAGCGAATCTGTGGTGAATGAGGTCATTGCGGCGTATGAGGATGTACTCTCAATCGCAGCCATCAACGGCCCACAAAGCTTGGTGATTTCGGGGCAGGATGATGCCATTGATGCCGTCGTTGCCCAGTTACAGACACAGGGCATCAAAACACGTCCATTGACCGTATCCCATGCCTTCCACTCACCGCTGATGGCGTCGATGTTGGATGAATTTGCGGCGGTTGCGCACACAGTTGCCTACACAACACCACATTCACCCATCGTCTCCAACCTGACAGGTGAACTTGTCACAGATGCCCTTACTGAACCAGACTATTGGGTTCGCCATGTGCGTCAGCCTGTCCGCTTTGCCGATGGCATGAAAACGATGCAACAGGAAGGTGTCACCACGTTTGTGGAGATTGGGCCAAAGCCGACTCTGTTGGGCATGGGGCAGCAGTGTTGGGATGGGGATGAGGCCGTGTGGTTGCCGAGCCTGCGCCCCAACCAGCATGACTGGGCACAACTCCTGAGTAGCGTTGGCGAACTCTACACACAAGGGGTTGACATCGACTGGGCAGCAGTTTCACCCAGCACCAATCAGCGTAAAGTGGCTCTTCCTGTCTACCCTTTTCAACGAGATCGGTATTGGATTGACCGACCCAAGAAACGATTATCACAGCGTCTGCGTCCACTGATCGATAGGATGATTCAAGTGCGACGCCATCGGGAGACGCTATTTGAAACAGACTTTAGTGTTGAGGCGATGCCATTTCTTGCTGACCATCGCGTCTTTGAACACATTGTTTCCCCCGGTGCATGTCAATTGGCAATGGTCTTAAACGCCACAGAACTGCTCAATAATAGACAGACTCAGAGACGCCCAGCACATGCCCGGGTTGAACTGAGCGATATTGTTTTCCCTGCGCCGTTGGTCGTGCCAGAGGCAGAAACTCAAACTGTTCAGGCTATCTTTACGGCAAACGATGTCGAGGTGATTAGCTTTGGGGCAGAAGAGGACGACAATGATCAGCCCACCATTCATGTCACAGCGCAAGTGCAAATACAACAGGCATGGCCCTCCTTGCCGTCACAGATGCTCACCACCTTGCGTGACCGCTGCCCTATATCAGTAGACCCCGCAACACTCTACGGCTCGTCGTCGGATGTTGTGTTAGGCGATAGTTTTCGTTGGCTGAATGCTGTGTGGCTTGGTGATGGTGAGGTGATTGCAGAGTTGACACAGCCAGCTTCCATTCGCACATCTGCCGGATATGTCATCCATCCGGGGCTATTGGACGCCTGTTTTCAGACAGCCGGAGCGACCCATCTGCCACAATCCGACACGCCGCCATCAACAACACTCCCATTTGCAGTCAAAACGTTGACCTTGCACGAAGCAATCACAGGGAGTTCTTGGTGGTGTTATGCTAAACAGACAGACACCATGCGCTGGGATATTCAGTTGTTGGATGCGCAGGGACGTATCCTTGTAGACATTGCAGGCTATGAGGAACGCGCAGCGTCGGCCAGTAGTGTCCAGCAGAAAGAACGATGGGCCGATTGGCTCTACCAAGTCGAGTGGAAGCCCATGCCACAATTTGGACACAATACAGCGTATCTGCCCACTGCACATCAATTGGCAACACACGTGGCTGCACACTTGACGGATGCCACCAACTCGACCGCGTTGTCAGCGTTCATCACCCAAGAACAAGCACTAGAACGTCACGCGTTTATCTATAGCCAGACGGCGCTGTCTCAGCTTGGATTTCGCTGGCAGGTCGGTCTACGCACCACGGCAAGGCAGTTGGCGACACAACTGGCAATCATCCCCACCCATCATCGGCTGCTTCACCGCATGTTGACGATTCTGGAGGGTGCGGGGTATCTGCGCAAGGAGCATGATGCTTGGGTGGTTGTTCATGAACCAGAACAGTCTATGGGGGATGCAGAGACTGCCATAGACGGGGATGATGCCGCATGGATGCTTCTCCAGCGGTGTGGTAGCCACCTGACACAAGTATTACGCGGTGCGCAGGACCCTGTCGAAGTGCTCTTTCCCGGTGGGGATGCCAGCCTAGTCAATCGTCTTTACCAGAATGCCCCCAACGCCCAAACCATGAACAGCTTGGTCGCACAGGCCATTGAGCAAATTGTGGCAACCCTGCCCATCAACCAAGGCATTCGCATTCTCGAAGTGGGGGCGGGCACAGGCGGGACAACGGCGTCTATTTTGCCGATGCTGCCTGTCGAGTACACGGACTATGTCTATACCGACATTGGGCAGAGCCTCCTGAATCGGGCCAGAGACATCTTTGCGGACTATCCGTTTATCACCTATCGACGCTTAGATATTGAGCAGGACCCAGTGGCACAAGGATTTGGCGAGCATCAATATGATCTCGTGATTGCCGCCAATGTCATCCATGCAACGCAATCGCTCCAACAGACGTTGACCCATGTGCAGCAATTGCTCAAGCCAACCGGGATGTTCATGATGTCTGAGGATATCCGTCCACGTGCGTGGGTTGATCTCACCTTTGGGTTGACCGATGGCTGGTGGCGTTTTCAAGATGTGGATGTGCGTCCAGATCACCCATTGTTAAGCCCAACACAATGGCAGGGTGTGTTGAGCGATTGTGGTTTTGTCGATACAGACGTGGTGGTTCATCAGGACTATGGCGAAGCCATCATCATGGGGCGCATCGGCGAAACTGTCACATCTCGGCAAACATGGCTGGTCTTTGTCCCATCACGGGATGAAACTGGACAGGTTGACATGGGGGCCGCCCTGACAGAGGCATTTTTGGGACAGGGTGGTGATGTTGTTCTTGTCTATGCAGGCATGGCGTTTCAGCAAATAGATACGTATACCTTTGAGATTGACCCAACAAACCCGCAAAATTATGAACAACTGTTGACCGCAATCCCTGCCGTGACAGGCGTAGTGCATCTCTGGAGCTTGACACGCAATGCTGTTGAGACACCGGATGCGTTGGAAGAAGCCGCATTTCGCAGTTGTGGCACAACGCTCTATCTGACACAGGCACTATTACGCACCCACCATACACCGCCACCCCTTTGGCTTGTGACACAGGACGCACAGGCTGTCAATGACCAAGATACCAGTACCGGATTTGTGCAGGCGTCGTTATGGGGCGTTGGTCGTTCAATCATGCTCGAACACCCCGAACTGCGCTGTGTGCTGATTGATTTGGATGGCTCCAGAGACTATGTGACACAGGCCAGTGACTTGGTTGCCGAAGTTATCAGCACTCAACGATTACAGAGAGCCGAAGGTCAGGTCGCACTCCGGAATGGGCAACGGTATGCAGCGCGTTTAGGCATCCACCCCGAATTGACACAGCCTCTAGCATCACCAGACACACAGCCTTATCGACTCGAAAGTGCCGAGCCAGGAATGCTGGATATGTTGAGATTGGTCCCTGTGTCTCGTCGTGAACCAAAACAGGGTGAAGTTGAAGCGCGTGTCTCGGCCATCAGCCTCAACTTTAAAGATGTACTCAAAGCACTCGATCTCGTCTCTGATGCCGAAGGACTGCTTGGGGAGGAGTGTGTGGGCGAAATCGTGGCTGTGGGACCTGATGTTGCATCATTTGGGGTCGGTGATACGGTCATCGTGACCACGCCCGGTTGCTTTAGCCAATATGTCACAGTCGATGTACAACAGGTTTTTGCCAAGCCTGCCAACCTGCGCGATGCAGAGGCAGCAGGCATCCCTACAGCTTTTCAGACAGCATCCTACGCGCTGCACCATCTCGCCAAGATGAAACAAGGGGACCGTGTGCTGATCCATGCCGCAGCCGGTGGTGTTGGCATGGCTGCGGTTCAACTTGCACAGCAGGTCGGGGCAACGGTTTTTTGTACAGCAAGCCCACCAAAATGGGCAACGCTCAGGGCAATGGGTGTCAAACATATCTACAACTCTCGGACACTCGATTTTGCCGAGGAGATTTTGGCAGATACCGATGGACAGGGTGTTGATATCGTCCTCAATTCGCTGACTAGTGCAGGGTTTATCAGCAAGAGTCTGCATGGACTTAAACCCCGTGGCCGCTTTGTTGAGATTGCCAAGCGCGATATTTGGTCTCCAGAGCAGATGGCACAGACTCGACCGGATGTGTCCTATCACATTGTCGCATTGGATGACCAATCGCAGGAGATTGTAGACATCCAAAACGAGATTCTGCACGAGCTACTGCCGCGCTTTGCATCAGGCGAACTTCAACCACTGCCACAGACGATTTTCCCTATCACAGAGGTTGTCGATGCATTTCGTCATATGCAACAGGCCAAACATGTGGGTAAAATTATTGTGACCCAACCACAACAGCGACAGCCGTTTGTTGTGCATGGAGAGGGTCTCTATCTCATCATTGGTGGTGCTGGCGGTTTAGGGCGGTTAACGGCACAGTGGCTGGTGGAGCAAGGGGCCAGACATCTGATGTTGATGGGGCGTAGTCTGCCCAGCCCAGAAGTTGTATCCGAACTGGACGATCTCCGCAAAGCGGGTGTCACCATCCAAACTGTCCAAGCAGATGTATCCAAGATGGATGATGTCAAACAGGCACTTGCACAATGTACACAGCCGCTACGCGGGATTGTCCACTCTGCGGGTGTGTTGGATGACGGTGCGCTGCTTCAGTTAGATTGGGCGCGTTTCCGCCATGTACTGGGGCCAAAAATGATGGGGGTATGGAATTTGTATCAGCAGACAAAGACGCTGGACCTAGATTTCTTTGTCATCTACTCATCCATTGCAGGCATGTTTGGCGCACAAGGGCAAGCCAATCACGCAGCCGCCAATACGTTCTTGGATGCACTGGCCCATACCCAGCCAAAGAACATGTCGAGCATCGCGTGGGGTGCATGGTCGGACATCGGTGCGGCAGCGGACTTGGTAAGCCTTGATCGCCAGGCATTTGAAAAGCAAGGATTTGGCGTGATCCCACCAACCGAAGGCAAATCACTCCTCCCACATCTGTGGGCATACGCATCGTCGCATATTGGGGTGACACCGATTTTGTGGCCCGACCTCTTCAATCGTGTTGGGAGCGATGATCCATTCCTCGGTGCATTTGTTGATCTGGCTGCTCCGGCAAGCACACAGGATACATCCGCAGATGCCAACCAAACGAGTCTGAGTGTACATGAACAACTCCAGGCATTAGACATTGATGAAAGAGATGCATTGCTCATGGAACGTCTTCGGGCGATGACGGCCAAGGTATTGGGCGCATCCTCATCCACCCAAATCAACGCCACCCAAGGACTGATGGATATGGGCATGGACTCGCTCATGGCCGTTGAGTTGCGTAACAGCCTCAACCGTGAACTGCATGTCTCGTTACCAGCAACGCTTGTGTTTGACTATCCAACGCTTGAGTTGCTGCACGGGTATTTGATTACAGAGATGTTTGAGGATTTAGATGAGCCAGAACCTGCCTATATTGAAGTTGTTACAGTCAATGAACCCATTGAAGCAGAACAGCAGTTGGATACGCTGACAGAGGATGATTTGGCAGCATTGCTCATGCAAGAATTTACAGGAGGGGCGTAGCTTTGGCATCACCGACCAATAAACCAGATTACAAAGCTGTGATGAAGAATGCATTACAGCAAATCCAAGACCTCAAAGCAAAAGTGGCCGAGGCGGAGAACCGCAACCGTGAGCCAATCGCCATCATCGGGTTGGGGTGTCGCCTCCCCAGTGGCATTGATACACCCGATCAATTTTGGTCGCTGCTTCAGAACGGTGATGATGCGATCCGCGAAGTGCCAAGCGAGCGTTGGGATTTAGAACACTACTTTGATCCGGACCCAACAACACCCGGCAAAACGCATGTCCGTTATGGGAGTTTTGTGGAGCAGATTGATGGCTTTGATCCTGCCTTTTTTAATATGTCTCCGCGCGAGGCCATGTGGCTCGACCCACAACAACGGCTCCTCCTAGAGGTGAGTTGGGAAGCGCTGGAGCGAGCCAATATTGTGCCCAAGACGCTGCTGACCAGTCCCACAGGCGTCTTTATCGGCATCAGCGGCAGCGAATATGAATTTCTCATGGCCGAACATGAAACGCCCGACAATCTATATGGCCGCACGGGTGTTGATACAAGCGTGGCGGCGGGGCGCATCTCCTATTTGCTGGGGTTGACTGGCCCTTGTGTTTCGGTGGATACAGCCTGTTCATCGTCACTTGTCGCGCTCCATCAAGCCTGTCAAAGTCTTCGTCAGCGCGAATGCACCCTTGCCTTGGCCGGTGGAGTGGGGTTGATTCTACGCCCCGATAACACCATCTCCTTCTCCAAGGTGGGGATGTTGG
This sequence comes from Chloroflexota bacterium, assembly GCA_039029935.1. GTDB lineage: Bacteria > Chloroflexota > Anaerolineae > Caldilineales > Caldilineaceae. The sequence continues at coordinate 1,586 of JBCCFC010000001.1, read as the reverse complement.
CTCCTGATGGTCGCTGTAAACCCTTTGATGTGGCGGCTGACGGGTTTGTGCGTGGTGAAGGTTGCGGCGTGATTGTCCTCAAACGGCTTGCGGATGCCATTGCAGATGAGGACAATGTATTGGCCGTGATTCGCGGCTCCATGATCAACCACGATGGCCCCAGCAGCGGCCTGACCGCGCCCAGAGGCCCTTCGCAACAGGCAGTGATTCGGCAGGCACTCCGGCGAGCCAACACAGCACCAGATGAAGTCAGTTATATTGAGGTACATGGGGCTGGGACTCCGCTGGGAGACCCTATTGAGCTAGGTGCATTGAGCAGTGTCTTTCACAAACGAAGCCATCCCCTGTGGGTTGGCTCTGTAAAAACAAACATCGGTCATCTCGAAGCGGCGGCGGGGATAGCGGGTCTGCTCAAGGTGGTACTCATGCTCCAACATGGGCAAATTCCACCTCATCTGCATTTCAAAACACCCAACCCCCATATTGATTGGGCAAATAGTCCTGTGAAGATTCCGACAACGTTGGAGGAATGGCAGACATCCGAACGTGTCGCGGGTATCAGTTCCTTTGGCTTTAGTGGAACTAACGCCCATATTGTCCTCTCGCAGGCGGATACTGCCACAGCATCACCATCAACAACAGTATTACCCTCGACACGCGGTGCACATCTGCTTACACTTGCCGCCAAAAACGAAACCGCGCTGGCGGACTTGGTGACCGCCTATCAAGCGCATCTCACTGACATGCCCAACCCCAACCCCGCTGACATCTGCTATACCAGCAACACCAGCCGCAGCCACTTTGCCCATCGCATTGCGATTACGGCCACAAACGTCGAGGCATTGAACAAACAGCTAGCACGACTGGCCCAAGGCAAACGCGCTTCCACCTCAGTGCGCGGTCAAGCAGACGAACTCCCACCCAAAGTCGCCTTCCTCTTTACGGGTCAAGGCGCACAATACCCCGACATGGCCCGCCAACTCTACGAAACCCAACCACTCTTCCGCCAAACCATCGACCGCTGTGCCGAGATTCTTGCACCCTATCTCCCCGATTCACTGCAAGCAATTCTCTATCCCACCGACCAAACCGAGCCGTTGATTCACCGGACACAATACGCACAGCCAGCTCTCTTTGCCATCGAATATGCGCTGGCACAATTATGGCAGTCATGGGGTGTCGAACCCGACGTGGTTTTGGGGCATAGCACGGGCGAATATGTCGCGGCATGTGTCGCTGGTGTCTTTACGCTAGAAGAAGGGTTGATGCTGATTGCCGAGCGCGCACGACTGATTGCCTCGGTCTCATCTGGCGGTGCAACGGCCTCGGTCTTTGCAGATGCAGATGTCGTCGCTGAGGCATTGCGCCCTTTCCACGCTCAAGTCAGCATCGCGGGCATCAACTCGCCCAAAGATACACTCGTGGCGGGCGCAGCAGAGGCGGTCGATGCACTGTTGGCAACACTCAAAGAGGCAGGGGTGGATAGCCGACGGCTGGACATTCCTCATGCACCGCACTCACCGTTGATGGACCCTGTGCTGGATGAGTTTGAGAAGATTGCACGGCGTATCGACTATCAAGCCCCG